>DATBPW010000050.1:0-10276 GCA_036561125.1 Ramlibacter sp.
CGGCCTTCCGGCACGCGCCGGATCTTCAGCCCCAGCACGATGTTCCCGTAGACCGTCGCCCACGGCAGCAGGTTGTCGCGCTGCGTGATGTACCCGACCGACGTGTTGATCGCCTCGACCGCCTTGCCGCGATAGAGGACCTCGCCTTCCGACACCGGGCTCAGGCCGGCCGCGAGGTTCAGGAGCGTGGACTTGCCGCACCCGGACGGGCCGACGACGGACACGAACTGGCCCTCTTCGATCGCGAGGCTCGCGCCGTCGAGCGCGAGCGTGCGCCGCCCGTCCTTGGTGAACCACTTGCGAATGCCGCGGAACTCGACGATCGGGGTGGACATCACTGCTGCTGCGCGGCGTCGAAATCGAGGCCGAGGGTCGAACGGCCGACGAGCTGCGCTGTGCTGTAAAGATTCGCGTGCGTGCTGTGCACGTGGATGTCGCGGATCATGCGATGCACCGGGAAGTGTTCGAGCAGCGCGGTCGAGCCCGCCACGCGGATCGTCTCGCTGACCATCCATTCCGCGGTCTCGATCGCGAAGAGCTTGGCCATCAGCGCGTACTCGTCCGCCTGCTTCCACTCCTGCTTCGAGAACAGCCACGCGGCGTGATGGACCATGTCGGTCGCCGCCGCGATGCGCATCCTCATTTCGCCGACGGAGCGCTGGCTGTGCGGGTTCGACGTCGTGCCGCGCTCCGGCAGGTACTTCACCGTGAAGTCGAACAGGCCCTGCGCCGCGCCGAGGTGGTTCGCGGCGAATCCGAGGTGCCAGCGCGAGCCGTAACCGGATGACGGGTAGAAGCCGGGGCCGCCGAGCACGTCGATCGACGGCACATGGATGTCCTTCAGCAAAAGCTTCGGGCTGACCGCCGCGCGCATCCCCGTGGGTCGCCACCACTGCGCATCGACTTCGAACCCGGGCGCGCCGCGCGGCACGAGCACCAGCAGGAAGCTCTGCGGCGCCGGCATGTCCTTCACGCTGAGCGCGATGACGTTCCACGCGGAGTCGGTCGCGTTCGTGCCGTACACCTTCAGGCCGTCGAGGCGGTAGCCGCCCTCGCCGTCCGGCGTCGCGATCGACTGGTTGTTCAGGTGCCCGCGCGCCGTGCGGCCGGGCTCGCCGCCGGTCCACGACAGCAGGCCCTCGCCGGCCGCGAGCTGCGGGAACCAGCGGTCGTGCTGCTGCGGCGTGCCGGCCGCGACGAGCAGCTGGCACGTGTGCGCGAAGACCTGGAAGCAGTGCGCGGTGGCCATGTCGACGCGGCCGAACTCCTCGAGCACGATGAGGTGCGCATAGGGGTTGCTGCCGCTGATGATGGACGCCTCCTCGCCGCCGAAGCGCTTGGGCATGAACAGCTTGAACAGGCCGGAGGCGTGGCACGCGGCCATCGTCTCCATCGGCATCGAATACTCCTGGTCGTGCTTGGCGGCGGTGCGCGCCACGACGGTGTCGGCGATCTCGCGGGCGATGTGCCGGATGCGCTCGTTCTGGGGGTCGAACTCGAAATCCATTGCTAGAAACTCCTGTGGGGATGGATGCTCACTTCATGAGGAGGTTGGGCACCCACATGATCGAGCGGGGGAAGACGATGACGACGACGATGCAGGCCAGGATGCCGAGCCAGTACGGCCAGCATTCGCGCACGAGTTCGGACATCCGCAACTTCGCCATCGAGCAGACGAGCATGGCCGTGAGGCCGACCGGCGGCGTGAGCAGGCCGATCATGAGGGAGAGCACCACCACGACGCCCATGTGGACGAGGTCGACGTGCAGCGCCTTCGCGACCGGGACGACGACGGGCAGGACGATGATCATGATCGGCGTCGCATCGAGGAAGCAGCCCATGACGAGCAGCACGACGGTGAGCACCAGCAGGAAGGTCGTCGGGTCGCTTCCCAACGCCGTGAACGTGTCGGTGAGGTAGGAGGCCACGCGCTCGCGCGTGAGGATCCACGCCAGCACCTTCGCCAGGCCGAGCACCGTCATGATCACGCCGGTGAGCACCGCCGACTGCAGCGCCACCTTGCGCATGACGCGCCACGTGAGCGCACGGTACAGGAACAGCCCCAGCATCAGGACCAGCAGCGCGGCGACCGCGCTCGCTTCGGTGGCCGTGAAGATGCCCGAGACCACGCCGCCGATGATGATCACCGTCACCGCCAGCACCGGCGTGACGCGCACCGTCTCGCGCAGCGCCCGCACGACCGAGAACGGCGTCTCGCTGACCGGGTAATTGCGGCGCACGGCGAGCCAGTGATTGATCACGAGCATCGCGAACGCCATGAACACGCCCGGCATCACGCCCGCGAGCAGCGCGCGTCCGACCGACACGTCCGCGAAGGCGCAGTACACCAGCATCGGGATGCTCGGCGGGATGACCGGGCCCAGCGTGGCCGCTGCCGCGGTGATCGCCGCTGCGAAGGGCTTCGGATAACCCGAGCGCACCATCGCCGGGATGAGGACCGATCCCACCGCGGCCGCATCGGAAGTGGCCGCGCCCGAGATGCCGGACATGACCACGTTGCTGATCACGTTGACGTGGGCGAGGCCGCCGCGCACGCGACCGACGAGGCTGTTGGCGAAGTCGATCAGCCGCGACGTCAGGCCGGCCTCGGTCATGAGCATGCCGGTGAACATGAACAGCGGCACGGCGGTGAGGATCAGGTTGTCGTAGGAAACCGCCACCTCCTCGGCCATGAGGGACACCGAGCCGACGTCGGTGAACCAGAGGTATGCGAGGGACCCCAGGCCGATCGCGAACGCGATCGGGACACCGGCGACGAAGCCGGCGACGATGACCAGCAGCATCATGGTCAACATCAGGCTTCGCTCCCGTCCAGGCCGAGGAAGTCCATGCCGGCGCCGGACCGGCCGAAGACCCAGCCGTACGCGAGATGCCACAACACGAGCGCGGCGGAGACCGGGATCGCGGCGTCGGGAATCGCCGTGGGGATGTTGAGGATCGGTGTCATCTGCTCGAGGCCGTCCCGCGTGAAGCCCACGCCTTCGACGAGCAACACCACCGCGATCGTGCCCACGGACAAGTTGACCACCGCGACGACGATGCGCTTCGGCCAGCCCGCGAGCTTGGACTGCAGGTCGAAGGCGACGAAGTGCGCGCCCCACCGGATGCCGATGCTCGTGCCCAGCGCGCCCATCCACGTGAAGAAGTGGCGGCACAGCTCCTCCGACCACGGCAGCGGGTAGCGGATGACGAAGCGCGCGAAGACCTGGACGATGAAGCCCGCGAGCATCGCGTAGAAGAGCGCGACCGCGATCGCTTCCTCGCCGGCGCAGATGACGCCGTTCACGCGAATCGCCCGTTGCGCCAGCGCCCCGCGCGGCGCGGCGGGACGGGACGGCTCGGCGACCGCGGGCGGAAGGTCCATCGTTTGCCCGGTCATCGCTGCTACTTCGCCATCGCGCGGATGCGCTCGATCTTGTCCTTGCCGTACTTCGCGTTCCACTCGTTGTCGTACGCGACCTGGACGGCCTTGCGGAACTCGCGCAAGTCGGGCGTCGTGACGGTGACCTTCTTCTGCGCGGCAAGCTCGGTGTAGATCGACTTGTCGAACGCGTCGTAGGTCTCGATCGAGAACTTCTCGGCATCCTTGATGGACGCGAGCAGCGCATCGCGCTGCGCCGGGCTCAGGCGCTTCATCGCGCGGTCGGATACCAGGATGCCCTGGAAGCCGTACAGCCAGTCGAGCTTCGCGACGTCGGGCGCCTGCTCGTAGATCTTCTGCGTGACGTAGGTCGCGCTGCCGACGTCGGTGCCGTCGACGACGCCCGTCTGCAGCGCCGAGTAGATCTCCGAGGCGGGAATCGGCGTGGGCAGGCCGCCCAGCGCCTTGATGAACGAGACGTACACCTGCGACTCGACGACGCGGATCTTCAGCCCGGCGAAATCCTTCAGCGCATTGACGGGCTTGCGCGTGTACAGGTCGCGGTCGCTGCCGGCGAAATAGCCCAGCAACGAGATGTGGTGCTTCTCCTGGAACTGCTTCGCCCAGTCCGCCGCCATGTCGCTGTGGAGCACCTTCTCGCCGTGGTGCCGGCTCTCGAGCAGGTACGGCAGCGTGACGATGCCGACATCCGGCACGAAGCTGCTCAGCACCGCGGTGCTGATGTCGGCCATGTCGACGGAACCATTCTTGACCTTGTTCACCAGTTCCGTTTCGTTCCCGAGCTGCGAACGCTCGAAGTAGTCGATGGTCACCGAGCCGTTGGTGCGCTGCTTCACCAGCTCGGCCAGCCGCGCGACGGACTTGCCCACCGGGCTGTCCTTCGTGTTCACGTCCGCGAAGACGAGTTTCACGGCGGCGTCCGCGGCGAATGCCGGTGCCGCGACACCTGCGCACGCGACGACGGCGAGCGAGCCCGCGTGCCTGAGGAATGCCTGGCGCGTCAATTTCATTTCATGTCTCCTTGTTGGATTTGCCGCAAGCGGTCGAGCGCCTGTTCGCGCAACCGGAACTTCTGGACCTTCTCGGTCCCGGCCGTGACCGGGAAACTGTCGACGGGGAAGATGTATTCGGGCAGCTTGAACGACGCGAGCTTCGAGCGCGCATGTTCGAGGATCGCGTGCGGCTCGACGGGTTCGCGCAGGATCACGAACGCCGCGCCCACTTCGCCCCAGCGCTGGTGCGGCACGCCGACCACCTGCGCGGCGGCCACGTGCGGGTGCGAACCGAGGGCTTGTTCCACCTCGGTCGTCGACACGTTGAAGCCCTTGTGCTTGTAGCTGTCGCGCAGCCGCGAGATGAAGCTGACGTTGCCGTCCGCGTCCATCGTCCCGAGGTCCCCGGTGCGCAGCCAGCCGTCGTCGGTGAGCGCTGCCTTCGTCTCCACCGGCTTCTTGTAGTAGCCCGGCATGATGCAGTAGCCGCCCAGCCAGATCTCGCCGGGCGTCCCGGGCGGGACGGCCAGCCCCGTCTCCGGGTCGACGATCTTCGCTTCGACGCCCGGCAGCGGCTGCCCTTGCGAGGCCTTGCGCTTTTCGATCGGCTCGTTCCACCACGTGCGCGTGGCGACACCGGTCGTCTCCGTCAGGCCGTAGCTCGTGACGATGCCCTTGACCCCGAGCTGGTTCGCGATGCGGTCGATCATCGCGGGCATCTGCGTCAGTGCGATGCCGATGCGCAGCCGCGAAAGATCGGCGGTGCGAAACGCGGGCAGCTCCAGCAGCGCATCGACCATCGCGGGGAGCATGTGGAGCGCCGTGCAGCGCTCCTCCTGCAGGTCGCGCAGGCAGCGCGACGCCTCGAAGCGTTCCGCGAGCACCACCGTCGCGCCGCGCACCCAGAAGTTCAGGATGCCGTTGAACGTGGCGAGCACGCCGAACAACGGCACGCACAGGTACAGGCGATCGGACTCCAAGGTCCCCATGCGCTCGCCGCCGTCCCACACCTTTCGGAACACGCAGTGATTGAGCATCGCGCCCTTCGGCAGCGCGGTCGTTCCCGAGCTGAACGCGATCATCGCGGGCGCTTGCGGGTCGGCGGCGGGCGCGGGGACGCGGAGTTCTTCCGCCGCAGGCGCGGACCAGTCCAGCACGCCGGTGAGCTCCCTGGGCGGCGCGTCGACACAGACGACGTGACGCAACTTCGGCAAGCGGCCCGGATCGGCGGTGGCGCCCGTGCCGCGCAGCCCGGGCACGACTTCGGCGAGGTCGAGCGCGAAATTGCGGAAACCGGCGTCGCCGCAAATCACCGCCACGCTGGTGTCGGACTGGTCGAGCTGGTAGACGAATTCGTCGCGCGTCAGGCGCGTGTTGATCACGACGGCCACGGCGCCCATCTGCGCGGCGCCGAGCCAGTACCAGAGGAACTCGGGCCGGTTCGCCATCCACACCGCGACCTTGTCGCCGCTGCGCACGCCCAGCGCGGCCAGGCGCGCGGACGCACGGTCGATGTCCTGCTTCGCTTGCGCGAACGTCCAGCGCCGGCCGTTGAACACCAGCGCCTCGCGCTGCGCGAAGCGCGAAGCGATCAGGTCCAGCGACTCGGCATACGTCTTGCCGGCGTAGGGATTCATGGTTGCGTCGATCCTTCGGTTGTGCGTGCGGCGTATTCGCGCCGCAGGATGTCCTTGCGGACCTTGCCGGCGACGTTGCGCGGCAGGCCCGGTGCGAACGCGACCCACGTGGGTCGCTTGAATGCGGCCAGGCGGCTGCGGCAGTGGTCCACGACTTCCTGCTCCGACAGGCGCGCGCCGGGCTTGAGCACGACGACGGCGCCCGGGCTCTCGCCCCAGCGCGGATGAGGCACCGCGATCACCGCCGCTTCCGCGATCGCGGGATGTTTCTCCAGCGCGATCTCCAGCTCGCGCGGGCTGATGGTCTCGCCGCCGCTCTTGATGATTTCCTTCAGGCGGTCGACGATGAAAAGGCTGCCGTCCGGCCCGCGGCGCACGACGTCGCCGCTGCGCAGCCAGCCGCCCCGCATCACTTCCGCCGTCTCGGTGTCGCGCCGCCAGTAGCCGGCCATCACGTGCGGACCCGCGGTCCACAATTCGCCCGCCTCGCCTTCGCCGACATCGCGGCCTTCCGCGTCGACGATGCGCACTTGCGCGCTCGCCGCCGCACGACCGATGCAGCCGAAGCCGAGTTGTGCTTCCGCGGTGCTGCGCGGCGACGTCGTGATGTTGGTCGCTTCGGTCTGCCCATACCAGCCCCATACGTTGGGGCACACCGCTCGCGACAGTTCGCGCTGCAGCTCGATCGTCGTGCCGTTGCCGGTGCCGAGCCAGCGCAATTGCGGCAGCGCCCGCAGCGCACCGGCTTCGGCGAGCTCGCGCAGGACAACGAAGGGCAGGTTCGTCCGCGTCAGCGCTTGTCTCTCGATCACATGCAGCAGTTGCGCGCGGTCCTGCCGCGGCAGGACGAACGCCGTCGCTCCCTTGACCAGCGCAGCCACCAACAGCCCGCCGGCGGCCATGTGGAAGAACGGCATGAAGAAGCCGTAGCGGTCGTCGGCATTCAGGCCGATCGCATCGGCCAGGTTGTCCGCCTGCGCGAACAGGTTGCCCTCGGTGATGCAACACCATTTCGGCAGGCCCGACGTGCCGCCGGTCGCATACATCAGGAGCGGTTCCGCGCGCACGCCGGCCGCGGCGGGTTCCGCGCCGCCGCGCGTCTCGTGCATGCGGCGATATTCGTCGTCATCGAAGGCCACCACCGTCGTGCCCGCGGCAACGACGGATTGCGCGCCCGATGCGTCCTGCGCGAACGCAACGCTCACGTCGGCGTCGCGCAGCAGCTCCCGCTGTTCTTCGGGGTGCAGCCGCACATTCACCGGCGCGAGCGTGAAGCCGCCGAACGACGCTGCCGCCACCAGCACGCCGAACTCCGCCCGGTTCTCGCTCAACAACGCGACGCGCGAACCCGCACCGATGCCGCGGCTGCGCAGCGCGCGCGCAATCGCGCGAGCCTCGCGGCAAAGGTCGCCATACATGAGGGCCATGTCGCCGTCGGCGATCGCGACCTTCGCCGGCGCGAGCATCGCATGACGCTCGAGGATTCTGGCGAGCATCGACGGCATGCGCAGCTTGATCCTTCGAGTGCGGGGCCGTCTTACTTCCGGGCCGCCAGCGCGCGCTGCACCAGGTCGTTCGCGACGATCGTGTCGTAGTCGACCGTGTAGTTGTAGCCGCCCGTCTTCAGCACGTTCATGTTGACCTTGAGGCCGTCGATCGAGACGGTCGGCGCCTTGGGCGTCGCCGGCACCATCGCCTTCACCGATGCGTCGTACAGGTTGGACTCCATCGACGACATGAAGCTGCGCGCGGCCTTGCCGGCGGCGGCGGTGTCCGCATAGATCAGCTTGTTGGCGCGGTCGATGGCGCGCACGAACGCCTCGAGCGCGGGGCCGTCCGTGCGGATCTTGTCGGCCGTCACCGCGAGCGCGGTGTAGACCATGCCCTTGGTCTCGGGGATGTCGCCGTTGATCGTGTCGATCAGCATTTCGGCATCGCCGTCCGAGATGGCTTTTTCGGGGACCGGCGGGGAGAACGCGGCGACGTCGACGGCGCCGTTCTTGATCGCGGCCAGCGTGTTGCGCGCGTCGCCGACGGGGACCACGCGCGCGTCCTTGTCGACGGTGATCCCATCGCCGTATCTGGCGAAGAGGAAGCGATACATCAGGTCCGGCCCCGCGCCGACGGCCGTCGTCGCGAGCTTCAGGCCCGCCATCGCCTTCACGCGGTCCTTCAGCGGCGAGTGTGCGGTCACGCCCTTCTTCTCCATCACGCCCTTGCGCGCGAAGATCAACGACGTGAACTCGGTCGTCATCGGCGTGAGGATCTTGATCGGCTGCTTCTTGTCCGCGGCCGCGAACGCGGCCTGGACGCCGATGCCGGCGATGTCGGCGCTCTTCGAGAGGATCGCGGCGACGGGCGTCGCATTGGCCGCGACGTTCGTCACTTCGATCTCGAGGCCCTCGGCCTTGAAGTAGCCCGCCCCTTGCGCGACATAGAACGGGAGCCAGGCGAAGCTCGTGCTGCCGAGGGCCACGGTCAGCTTTTGCGGAGGTTGCTGGGCAGATGCGGGCGCCAATACGCCCGCGAAGGCGAGGACGGCTCCGGTGAGCCACTGCCGAACCACAGTTTTCATTGCCGATCCTTTTCCGTCCCCGGCGGGACTTGTCTCAAAATTGTCTTGTTTTGCCTCAAACACTTGTACTAATTGCGTTTCGGCAAATACAATCATTGAGGCAGCACAAACGCTTGTCAACAGATTTATTGTCCGCATGACAATCAACTTTCCGACCATCGAAAACCGGCCCGGCCCGAAGTACCTCGCCATTGCCGAGGCCATCGAACAGGGCGTGAAGTCGGGATCGATCCCCGAGGGGAGCAAGCTGCCGCCGCAACGCGACCTCGCCGATTTCCTGGGCATCACGTTGAGCACCGTCACGCGCGGCTACGCGCTGGCGAAACAGCACGGCTATGTCTCCGGTGAAGTCGGGCGCGGCAGCTTCGTTCGCGATCCGCGCAAGTCTTCCAGCGCGTTCAAGTTCGAAGGCTCGCACGCGCCGGACAAGCGATCCGACATGGATCTGACGTGCTACCGGCCCGCGCCCAGCGAACAGCTCGCCGCCGTCGCGCGCGCCTGCAGCGCCTTGCCCGCGCGCCTGAGCCCGCGCATGGCATCCCTGCGTTACCCGCCGCCGGCGGGATTGAGTTCGCACCGCGCGCTCGGGCGGGATTGGCTCGCCAAGGCGGGCATCGAGACGAATGCGGACAACGTCGTCGTTTGCGGCGGGGCGCAGCAAGGCATTTCGGCGTTGCTCCTGGCACTGGCCGCGCCGGGCGAAGTCGTGCTCACCGAGTCGCTCACGTACTCCGGATTGCGCGAAGTCGCCGGGCTCCTGCGCCTGCGGCTCGAAGGCATCGCGATGGACGACTCGGGCATGGTGCCCGACTCGCTCGCGCAAGCTGCCGCGTCCGGCGCGCGGATCGTGTTCGTGCAGCCGACCTTGCACAACCCGACGACGACGGTCATGCCGCTCGAGCGGCGCAAGGAGATCGTCGATGTCGCGCGGCGCTTCGACCTGACGCTGATCGAGGACGACGTGTGCGGCGCGCTGGTGACGGACCGGCCGCCTCCGCTGGCGGCGCTGGCGCCCGAGCGCACGTGCCACGTCACGAGCCTGTCGAAGTGCCTGTCGCCGCCGCTGCGTGTCGCGTTCCTGTCGGTCCCCCCGGAACTCGTCGAACGCGTGTCGGCGGCACATCGCACGCTCACGCTCTCGGCGCCGCCGATCATGGCCGAGATCGCCAGCCTGCTGATCGAGAGCGGCGATGCGGACAAGCTGATCGAGGCGCAACGCGTCGAGACCGCGCGCCGGCACGAGATCGCGCGCGCCATCCTGGAGGGGCATTCATTCCAGGCGCATCCGTGCGGCTTCCATCTTTGGCTGCCGCTGCCCGCGCACTGGCGCGCCGTCGATTTCGCATCGGCGGCACGCGTGCTGGGCGTCAAGGTGATTTCGGCCGACAACTTCTTCGTCGGCCGCGGCCATTCGCCGCACGCCGTGCGGGTCGCGGTCACGTCGACCGCGACGCACGAGTCGCTGCACCGCGGCCTGCAGATCCTGCGCGACCTGCTCAGCTCGGGCAATCACCTGCTGGGCACGGAGATCTGACGGCGCGCCGCGTGCATCACCCCGTCGTGATGTGCGCGGCCTTGATCACGCGCGCCCAGCGCGGGATTTCGCGCGCGATCAACTCGCCGAACGCCTGCGGCGTCGTCGGCGCGGGCTCGGCGCCTTCGGATGCGA
>DATBPW010000051.1:0-14038 GCA_036561125.1 Ramlibacter sp.
GCCCAGGCCCTTGCTGGCGCCGCACACCAGGGCCCACTTGCCCGCGATACCCATATCCATGAAAATCTCCTCTTCTATAGCTGAGCTGGGTTGGTTGAGCGATGCGCACATCATCGGCCATTTTTCTCGCCTGCTGCGCCATCGTCACGGCCGCCATGGCGCAGACGCCGGGATTCAAGTTCTCCAATCCGTCGCCCGAAGAGCAGGCGCAGCAGCAGGCGGACCAAAGCCGGCGCATGACCATCGACATGCTGCTCGCCACCCCGTGCGCGAAGCGCCTGAAGAATCGCAAGATCATGGTGCTGGTCGGCGAGGAGAAGAACGGCATGGTCGCCGCGCAGCAAGGCGCCTACAGCCGCCACGTCGACGCGATCAATGCGCGGCTGAAGATGCTGGGCCTGAAGACGTATTCGCCCGAGGAGATCCGCAAGCAGGTCGCGCAGGAGGAGGTCGACGCGTACTTCAAGAACGACCCCGACCGCGCGCTGTCGGCGTCGAAGCGCCTCGCGGCGCAGTACGTGCTCAAGGGCGTGATCGCCACGCAGGCGACATACAACCGGATGGTCAACGTCAACCAGGTGAATGTCGCGATGGATTTCACGCTCACCGACGCCGCCGGACGGCCGGTGTCGAAAGTGCGCGAAACGAATGCAAGCTATGCCGGCGCCGACGTGTCCGGCATGGCGCTCAAGTTGATCGAGGAGAAGGCCGACGACGTCGTCGCGCAGCTGTACGCCGACTACTGCAGCACGGCCCGCTGACGATCGCAGTTCACACGAGAGGTAGACATGAGCAAGAAGACCATCATCTGCACCGCGGCGTTCGCCGCGGCCTCGCTGCTTTCCTGCGCCGCGGCGCTCGCGCAGCCCACGTTCGGCAACCCGTCGCCCAATGCGGGCAGCGAGACGTCGCAGAAGGCCAACGCCGCCGCCGACCAGGCCGCCTACAAGGAAGTCGAGTACACCAACAAGGCCAAGCGCGGGCCGGCGCTGATCGTCATCCCCGGCGAGATCAAGAGCAACAACGCGGGCTTCATGCAGAAGTTCGGGCCGAACAACATCGCCGACTTCGGCGAGCTGGAGCTGTCGCAGGCCAACTTCCCGGTGCTCGAGCGCTCCAACCTCGGGTCGCTGGTCAATGAAATCTCGCTGGCCTACAACCTCGGCGACGCCGACGCGGCGCGCAAGACCATGGGCGTGGGCAAGCTCAAGACGACCAAGTGGATCGTCAAGTTCGACATCCTCAAGGCCGAACAGATCGCCGAGAACAAGAAGGGCTTCGACGGCGGCGCGGTGGGCAACATCATCTCGGGCCTGGGCGGGTTCGGGCGTGGCAGCTACGCCGCGGGCCAGGCTGTGGGCTCGGTGAAGACGGAGGAAGCCAGCGGCGTGTGGCTGATCGGCATGCGCTACAAGATCATGGACGCTTCGACCACCGAGCAGGTCGCGCAGGGCTACAAGGAACTGAAGATGGAAGTCGGCGCGCAAAGCTCCAGCGTGCTGGGCGTGTCGCAGGGCGCGAAGGGCGGCGTGGGGCTGGACACGATGGTGCAGCGGCTGGTGCAGACGGCCGTGTGGGACATCGACAAGAACTACAAATAACCTTCAAGGGCGACGAGCTGCGCTCGCGCCTTGAAGTGCCGGCGATCCACGCGGACCGCGAAGCGGCCGGTGATCGCCGGCCGCGTGAACAGAGGGCGTGAATGAACAAGCTCGGCAAGTACCTGATCCGGCGCCAGCTCGGCAAGGGCGCGATGGGCATCGTGTACGAAGGCTTCGATCCCGCGATCGAACGCACCGTCGCGATCAAGACCATCCTGCCTTCGCAGCTCAATGGCGCGCAGTACGCGGAGGTGATGGCGCGCTTCAAGCGCGAGGCGCAGGCCGCCGGGCGCCTGAGCCACCAGGGCATCGTCGCGATCTACGACTACGGCGAGGACGTGCCCGAGGACCTCGATGACGAAGAGGTCACGATGATGGCGCCGGCGCCCAATGCGAAGCCGCCGGAACGCATCGCGTACATCGCGATGGAGTACGTCAAGGGCCGCGAGCTGCGCGACTTCTTCGAGAAGGGCGAGCGTTTCAAGCCCGGGGACATCGCGCGGATCATGGGTGAGATCCTCGACGCGCTGGACCATGCGCATGCGCAAGGCGTCGTGCATCGCGACATGAAGCCGGCGAACCTGATCGTGCTGGACAGCGGGCGCATCAAGATCGCCGACTTCGGCATCGCGCGCGTGGAAGCGTCGGAGCTCACGCAGACCGGCACGGTGCTCGGCACGCCGTCGTACATGTCGCCGGAGCAGTTCATGGGGCATCCGGTGGACGGGCGCAGCGACCTGTTCTCGTGCGGCGTCATCCTCTACCAGCTGCTCACCGGAGAAAAGCCGTTCACCGGCGAATCGACGACGACGATCATGTACAAGGTGCTGCGCGAAGAGCCGGTGCCGCCGTCGCAGATCAACCTGGGCTTGTCGCCGGCGCTCGATGCGGTTGTGCGCAAGGCGCTCGCGAAGAACCCGAACGAGCGCTTCCAGACGGGCAAGGAGTTCGCGGACGCGCTGCGCGCCGCGGTCGCGGCGCCGAGTGCGCCGGCACCGGTTCCCGCGCCGAGCCCCGTGAGCGTGAGCGCGCCGCCGGCCGCTGCTTCGAAGAAGGGCATTCCCGCCGCCGCATGGGCCGCAGTCGCAGCCGGCTTCGTGGTGATCGCGGCGGGCGCGTACATGTTCTTCGGCAGCAGGACGGCGCCTGCACCGCAAGTCACGCAAGCGGCGTCGGCGCCGGCGCAAGTCGTGGCGACGGCGCCCGTCCCACCGCCGCCGGCGGTTCCGGCCGCCGAGCCCGGCACGATGGTCCTTTCGGCCGTCGGCATCGTCGACACCGCGGCCTACAAGGGCGACGTCGCAGCGGCGCAGGCAGCGGCGCGCGACGATGCCAAGCGCCAGCTCGTCGAGAAGGTGCTCGCGTTGTACGTGGACGGTTCGTCGCTCGAGAAGAACCGCAAGGTCATCGAGACGAAGATGCTCGCGAACCCCGGCACCTTCATCCGCACCGTCGTGCAGGAAGGCACGCCGGATGCGCGCGGCGCCCTCGTGGAAATGCCCACGCGCGCGGTCGTGAACGTGCGCGACGTGCAGCGCTCGCTCAACCAGCTCTCGCGCGACGAGCGCATCGATTTCATCCGCAACCAGGGCGACCCGCGCATCTCGATCCGCATCGACATCGGCAACGCCGACGGCGCCGCGCTCGGGCGCGAGCGCTCGCAGCTCGCCGAGAACGTGGTGAAGGACCGCATCAAGTCGTTCGGCTTTCGCGTGTGGTCGCCCGAGGGCGACAACCCGAATGCGGCGAATGCGCAGCCGGCGGATTTCGCGATCAAGGGCGACGTGAAGCTCAAGACGCTGTCGATGAAGCTGCCCGCATCGGGCCTGACGGTCACGAAGACGGCGATCACGTCGTGGACGCTCAAGGCCGTCGACACCGCGACGGGCGAAGAGGTTTACGTCAGCACCAAGCTGCCCTCGGGCAAGAGCTGGGCGAGCGAGGACCTCGCGCTGGCCGACATCGGCCATCTCGTCGGCGACGAGTTCTCGAAGAACTTCTTCCTGTCGTACTACGGCTATCGCCCGCAGAAGACCACGCTCGTCTTCACGGGCCTGCCCGAAGGCGGCGCGGCCCTCGTGCTGCGCGAGCTGCGGTCGATGCGCGCCGTGCTCGATGCGCAGGGCGGCGACGGCGGCCGGTTCCAGCTGGAGCTGCCGCCCGGCAGCGCGCCCGACATCGTGCAGGACGCGATCCTGCGCCCGCTCAACGCGAAGATGGGCACGACGTGCTTCGCGCTGGCCGCGACCAACGGCAGCGAAGTCGGCGTGAGCCTCGCGGCCGAGTGCGCGAACGCGAAGGCCAAGCTCGAATCGGGCGCACCCGCGGGCTGGAAGTTCACGCCGCCGAAGACGACGACCTGAGTTTTCGTTCGGCTGTTCAGCTGGCCTTGCGGCTGAACACGAAGATCCCCGCGATCACGAGCACGCTGCCCACCGCGATCCATGCGGTGAAGGGCTCGCCGAGGATCACCACGCCCATCGCGATCGTCGCGATCGGGCCGACCATGCCGGACTGCGCGGCGACCGACGGCCCGATGCGCTCGATCGCCATCATCACGAGCAGCACCGGCACCGCGGTGCACAGGCTCGCGTTGAGCACCGACAGCCAGATCACCTGCGGCGCGATCCCGAGTGCCGCGGCGGGCGGCCGCACGATGAAGTACTGCAGGATGCAGCACAAGCACGCGACGCTGGTCGCCAGGCCCACGAGCCGCAGCGAGCCGACCCGCCGCACCATCTCGCCGCTGTACACCAGGTAGATCGCGTAGCTCACGGCGCTGGCCAGCACGAGGAAGGTGCCGAGCGCGACGTTCGCGCCTTCCAGGCGGACCTCGTGGCCGAACACCAGCACCACGCCGGCGTAGCTGATCGCCATGCCGAACACCTGGCGCCGCGTGAACGCGCGCCGGTACAGGCCCCAGCTGAGCAGCATCACGAGCGTGGGATTGAGGTAGAGGATCAGCCGTTCGAGCGACGCCGTGATGTACTGCAGGCCCGCGAAGTCGAGGAAGCTCGCGAGGTAGTAGCCCGAGACGCCGAGGCCGACGACGCCGGCCCAGTCGCGCGCGGGCAGGCGCGGCTTGTCGCGTCCCGCCCACCACGCCATCGCGACGAAGAACGGCAGCGCGAACACCATGCGCAGCATGATCAGCGTCACCGGGTCGACGCCGTAGCGGTATGCGAGCTTGACGATGATCGCCTTGCCGGAAAACGCGATCGAGCCCACGAGCGCCATGGCCAGGCCGCTGCGCCGGCGCTCTCTCTTCGTTTCAACCATTCAATCCTCGACGAACGCCTCTTCGCGCCGGGCCTTCACCGAAGGCAGCGCGACGATCACCAGCAGCGCCGCGGCGGCGGCCAGCAGGCCGGCCGAGAGCGGACGCGTGATGAACACGCCCCACTCGCCGTGCGCGAGCACGAGGGCGCCGCGCAGGTTCTCCTCCATGATCGGCCCGAGCACGAACCCGAGCAGCAAGGGCGCGGGTTCGCAACCGAGCTTGGCGAGAAGGTAGCCGATGAACCCGAACCCACCGGCGAGCCACACGTCGAAGGGACGATAGCCCGTGGCGTAGATCCCCACGGCGCAGAACAGCACGAGGGCGGGAAAGACCCAGCGATACGGCACGGCGAGCAACCTCACCCACATGCGCACCAGCGGCAGGTTCATGACCAGCAGCATCGCGTTGCCCAGCCACATCGACGCCACCAGGCCCCAGAACAATCGCGGGTGGCCGGTCATCACCTGCGGGCCGGGCTGGATGTCGTGCAGGGTCATCGCGCCGATGAGCAGCGCCATCACGGCGTTGGGCGGGATGCCGAGCGTGAGCAGCGGGATGAACGATGCCTGCGCGCCGGCGTTGTTGGCCGACTCCGGCGCCGCGACGCCGCGAATGTTGCCCTTGCCGAATTCGATCTCACCGGGTGCACAGGGCATCTGCTTTTCGAATGCGTACGCGGCGAACGACGCGAGCAGCGCGCCGCCGCCGGGCAGGATGCCGAACAACGAGCCGAGCACGGTGCCGCGCAGCACGGCCGGCGCGATCGCGCGCCAGTCTTCGCGCGTGGGCCACAGGCCGTGGACGCCCGGCGCGAGCACTTCGCGCGCTTCCTGCGGCGCGGCCAGGTTGCCGATGATCCCGCCGAAGCCGAACACGCCCACGGCGAGCACGGTGACGCCGATGCCGTGCGTGAGTTCGGGCACGCCGAACGCGTAGCGCGCGACGCCCGAGTTCGCGTCGATGCCGACGAGCCCGAGCAGGATGCCCAGCACGATCATCGCGATGGCCTTGACCAGCGAACCCGATGCGAGCACGACCGCGCCGATCAGCCCCAGCACCATCAGCGAAAAATATTCGGCCGGGCCGAAGCGGAAGGCGAGCTCGGCGAGCGGCGATGCGAGCGCGGCGAGCGCGGCGATGCCGATGCAGCCTGCGACGAAGGAGCCGAGCGCTGCAGCAGCGAGCGCGGCGCCGGCGCGGCCCTGCAGCGCCATCTGGTAGCCGTCGATGCAAGTCACGACGGACGAAGACACACCCGCCCGGTTCACGAGGATCGCGGTGGTCGAACCGGCGTACTGCGCACCGTAGTAGATCGCGGCGAGCAGGATGAGCGCCGAGACGGGCGGCAGTGCATGCGTCGCGGGCAGGAGGATCGCGATGGCCGCGACCGGGCCGATGCCCGGCAGCAGCGCGATCAGCGTGCCGAGCAGGCAGCCGATGAAGCAGTACAGCAGGTTCGCGGGCGCGAGCGCAGTGGCAAAGCCGGTGGCGAGGTTGGCAACGAGGTCCATTCGCCGGCCGGTGCCCTCAGCCGACGAACCACGGCCACAGCGGCACCTGCAGCTGCAGCAGCAACACCAGCGCGACCCCGCTGGCGAACGCGAGGACGAGCGCCAGGACGGCGACTTCCCGCAGCACGAAACCGCGGCCGGCCAGCGCAGCCACGAACGTGAGCACCACGACCGCGGCAATGAGGCCCAGGGGCGGCACGCCGATCGCCGGCAGGCCGCCGACCAGCACGCCGAACGCGACGTTCGCCGCGATGATGAACCCGAGCGGCCGCCACGCCCACGCGCCCATCGGTTCGCCGTCCTCGGTCTCGACGACGAGCGAGCCGAACACGATGAACATGCCCAGTGCGGCGAGCACGACGCCCAGCACGAGAGGGAAATAGCCCGGCCCCATCTGCGCAGCGGCGCCGATGGGATAGTTCGCCGCACCCCACGCGAACGCGATGCCCAGCGCCACGAACATCACGCCGGAGACGAAATCGCGCTGGCTCTTGATCTTCACGGCAGGCGCTTTCGCATCACTCGAGCGGCGGGGTCGCGGTCAGGACCTCCTCGAGCGTCGTGGTGCCTTCGGCCACGCGTAGCGCGCCCGCAAGCCGCAGCGGCCGCATGCCGTCGGCCACCGCCTGGCGGCGCAGGATGTCGATGCCCGGGCTGGCGTTGACTTTCTCCTTGAACGCCTCGGTGACGGTGAGCAGCTCGTACAGGCCCGTGCGGCCGAGGTAACCGGTCATGCGGCAATCGACGCAGCCCACCGGCTTGTACGGCTGCCACGTGCCGCTGATCTTCCACGGCTTGACCACCGCGTCGACGGCTTCGCGCGATGCGGTGTCATCGTGTTCGCGGCATTGCTTGCACAAGGTGCGCACCAGCCGCTGCGCAAGCACGCCGATCACCGTCGCATTGATCAGGTAGGCGGGGATGCCGAGTTCCATCATGCGCGCGATCGCCGACGGCGCGTCGTTGGTGTGCAGCGTCGAGAACACGAGGTGGCCCGTGAGTGCCGCCTGCACGGCCATCTCGGCCGTCGCGAGGTCGCGGATTTCGCCGACCATGATGATGTCCGGGTCCTGCCGCATCAGCGCGCGCAAGCCTTCGGCGAATCCGAAATCGAGCTGCGTCTGCACCTGCGTCTGGTTGAACGCGGGCTCGATCATTTCGATCGGGTCCTCGACCGTGCTCACGTTCACCTCTTCGGTGGCGAGGCGCTTGAGCGTGGAATAAAGGGTCGTGGTCTTGCCGGAGCCGGTCGGGCCTGTGACGAGGACGATGCCGTACGGGCGCTTGACCAGCGCCTCCCAGCGCTGCGCGTCGTGCTGCGAGAAGCCGAGCGCGTCGAGGTCCTTCACCGCCGTGTCGGGATCGAAGATGCGCATCACCATCTTCTCGCCGAACGCCGTCGGCAGCGTCGACAAGCGCATTTCGACTTCGTCGCCGCGCGGGTTGCGCGTCTTGATGCGGCCGTCCTGCGGCCGGCGCTTTTCGACCACGTCCATGCGTCCGAGCAGCTTGATGCGCGCGGTCATCGCGTTCATCACGCCCAGCGGCATCTGGTAGACCGGGTGCAGCACGCCGTCGATGCGAAAGCGGATCACGCCCTGTTCGCGCCGCGGCTCGAGGTGGATGTCGCTCGCGCGCTGGTCGAACGCGTAGGTCCACAGCCAGTCGACGACCTGCACCACGCCCTGGTCGTTGGCGTCCAGTTGCTTGTTGGTCTTGTTCAGCTCGACGAGCTGCTCGAAGCTCGCGGCGCCCGCGTTGCCGCCCGCCTTCTGCGCGGCGCGCACGGACTTGGCGAGCGCGAAGAACTCCGCCGTGTAGCGATGGATGTCCTGCGGATTCGCCAGCACGCGGCGCACCTTGCGGCGCGACTGGCGCTCGACCTCGTCGACCCAGCCGATGACGAAGGGTTCCGCCGTCGCCACCACGACCTCGCTCGACGTCACCTGCACCGGCAACACGCGGTGGCGTTCGGCGTAGCCCGCGCTCATCGTGTCGGCCACCTTGCCGACGTCGACCTTCAGCGGGTCGATGCGCAGGTAATCGAGCCCCGTGCGCTGCGCGAGCCACTGCGTGAGCATGTCGATGTCCAGCGGCTTGCCGTCGCCCGCGCGCGTCATCGCGACCGCTGCCAGGCGCACGAGCGGATGCTGCGAGCTTTGGGCCTGCGAGCAGCGGGCGATCACGCGCCGCGCTTCCTCGGGATCGATCAGCGCGTCCTGCTCCATCCATTCGACGAGCGAGCGCACCTCCAGCGGCCCATGCGGGGCGGCGCGGGCGGTCGGCTTGGGATGCTTCGCGGTGGTCGCGGTCATGTCGTGATGGGAACCAGGGGTTTGAAGACCCGCAGCCATTTGCGTGCGGGCAGGCCCCAGCGAGTTTCGATGGTTTCCGCACGGCGGGCAAGTTCGCCGCGCTGCGGGTGCGCCGGTTCGCGCAACGCGAGGACGATCGTGTTGCCCTCGCGCGTCGGCCGGAACGTCCAGACACACTCCTTGCCGAAAGCGGCGCAGATATGTTCCAGGCTCCGGTCGAAGCTCGCATCGCGCCCGAACAGGTTCACCACCATGCAGCCGTCCGGTGTGAGCAGCTTGCGGCAATCGGCATAGAAAGCTTTCGAGTCGAGCACCGGCGCCGCGGCTTCGTGGTCGTACAGGTCCACCTGGAGCACGTCGGCCTGCCCGCGGAAATGATCGTGCGCCGCGACCTCGCCGGCGTCGCCGAGGATCACGTTCAGCCGCGCGTCGTCGGCCGGCAGCTTGAACC
This sequence comes from Ramlibacter sp., assembly GCA_036561125.1. Classification (GTDB taxonomy): domain Bacteria; phylum Pseudomonadota; class Gammaproteobacteria; order Burkholderiales; family Burkholderiaceae_C; genus Ramlibacter. The sequence continues at coordinate 9,159 of DATBPW010000051.1, forward strand.
AGAGGCGGCACGCGGCGACCACCTGCGGATTCAATTCGATCGCGGTCACCTTCATGCGCAGCTTGCGCCAGCAGAATTTCGTCAGCGCGGCGGCACCGAGCCCGAGCTGCATGGCATGGCGCTGCGGCACCGTCGCGGGGTCCGCGAACAGCAGCCACGCCATCATGCGTTGCACGTATTCGAGCTGCAGCTCGTAGGGCTTGCGCAGGTCCATCGAACCTTGCACCCATTCCGTGCCGAGGTGCAGGTAGCGCACGTCGCCGTGGTCGGAGAAGTTGACTTCGGGCAGGACGGTCTTCTTGTTCTTCACGACACGCATTGTCACAAGAGCGCCGCCAATTTCGGCAGCGCGTCGATCGCGTTCGCGCGCGTCGCCTGCGCGAGTTCATCGACGCCGATCCCGCGCAGCTGCGCGAGCGCGGCGGCGATGCGCGGCAGTTCGCCCGGCTCGTTGCGCCCTTGCGGCTTGCCGGCGGCACGATCGCCCGCCGTCGCGTAAAGCCAGTGCGGCGGGATGTCGGGCGCGTCGGTTTCCAGCACGATGGCCGACAGCGGCAACTCCGCGGCGAGCCGGCGCACCTGCTGCGCGCGCTCGTAGGTCACCGTGCCGCCGAATCCCAGCTTGAAACCCATCCGCACGAACGCCAGCGCCTGCTGGACGCTGCCGTTGAACGCGTGCGCGATACCGCCGGCCACCTCGATGCGCCGCAGGTGCTTCAGGAGCTGGTCGGCCGAACGGCGCACGTGCAGGATCACCGGCAGCCCGTGCTTGCGCGCGAGCTCGAGTTGCTCGCGGTAGAAAAGCTCCTGCTTGTGCGCGTGCAGGCCGGGTGCGAAGTAATCGAGCCCGATCTCGCCCACGGCCACGAGGCGCGGATCGTCGCGGTGCCGGGCGAGCGCCTCATCCACGCGCGCGAGGTCCTCATCCGGCACGCGCAAGGTGCACAGCGGGTGGATGCCGAGCGCGTAGCTGTCGCCGCCCGCGTGCGCGAGCTGCCGGACGGCGTCGAAATTCGCCGCTTCGACGGCCGGGATGACGCAATGCTTCACGCCCGCGTTGCGTGCACGCGAGCGCACGTCGCCGCGGTCGGCCGCGAACTCCGGCGCGTCCAGGTGGCAGTGCGTGTCGACCCAGTCGGCCATTGGGGAATCATGCCCGAACGCACGACGGTCTCCTACGTGCACGGCCGCCGAAACCGTGATACCGTGCGATTCGACTCTTCGGCATTTGCGAGATCCCTCGCTCGATCCATGCGCAGGCCCGCCCTCTACAGCTCCAGCCGCTCGCAGCGCCCGGCGCAAGAGGCTGGCGCACCCGCTTCCCCCCGCACCCCGCCCTCCGCCGCGCCTCGTGCCCGGCGGTTCGACGTGTCGAGCCCCCGGATGTTGTGGGCCGCGATCCTCGTGCTGGCCGCCCTGCTGGCGTTCAGCGTCGGCTGGTCGTTGCAGCAGGCGCCGCGGCGCGTCACGCAGGACGATATCGACAAGGCCGTGCTCAAGACGATGGAGACACAGGTGCTCCCGTCCGAGTACGCGAAGGCGTACGACAATATCCGCCCGTCCGTCGTGCGCGTCGTGAGCTACGTGAAGAAAAGCCGCATCAAGGAAGCGCTCGAGCAGGCGCACCCCGCCGTGCACAAGGCGAGCCCCAAGCCGCTGGGCCCCGCGCTCGACAAGGCCGACAAGGGTTCGGGCAAGGACGACGACGAGGAAGTCGAACAGGGCGTGGGGACCGGTGTCGTCATCATCGACAAGGGCGTGATCCTCACGAACCTTCACGTCATCTCGGGTTCGGACCACGTGAAGGTCACCTTCTTCGACGGCACCGACTCCGACGCGACGGTCACCGGCGTGCAGCCGGACAACGACCTCGCGGTGCTGCAGGCGAGCAAGATCCCCGACGACCTGCTCGCTGCCACGATGCGCTCCACGGCCGACCTCGCGCCGGGCGACAAGGTGCTGGCGGTGGGCTTCCCGTTCGGCATCGGGCCGTCCGCGTCCGGCGGCATCGTCTCGGGCCTCAAGCGCTCGTTCCGCTCGCCCGAAGGCAAGCAGGAAATGACGAACCTGATCCAGTTCGACGCGGCGGCGAACCCCGGCAATTCCGGCGGGCCGCTGGTCACGATGGACGGCGAGGTGGTGGGCATCGTCACGGCGATCCTCAACCCCACCTCCGCGCGCACCTTCATCGGCATCGGTTTCGCCGTGCCGATCGAGAACGCCGCGCAAGCCGCCGGCCTGCCGCCGTTCTGAGCGGCTCTTCGCCCGAATCACTTCCGGAAGGAACGCATGGATCCGACGACCCGCCAGGACAGCGACACGGCGCAGCTGATGGAACAGATCCTCTACGAGGTCAAGCGCATCGTCGTGGGGCAGGACCGCTTCCTCGAGCGCGTGATGGTGGCGATGCTCGCGCAGGGCCACCTGCTGGTCGAGGGCGTGCCGGGCCTCGCGAAGACGCTCACGGTGAAGACGCTCGCGCGGGCCGTGCGCGGGCAGTTCAAGCGCATCCAGTTCACGCCCGACCTCGTGCCCGCCGACCTCGTGGGCACGCGCATCTACAACCAGAAGACCGGCGACTTCAGCACGTCGCTCGGCCCGGTGTTCACCAACCTGCTGCTGGCCGACGAGATCAACCGCGCGCCCGCGAAAGTGCAAAGCGCGCTGCTCGAAGTGATGCAGGAGCGCCAGGTGACCATCGCCGGCGAAACGCACAAGGTGCCCGACCCGTTCCTCGTGATGGCCACGCAGAACCCGATCGAGACCGAAGGCACTTACCCGCTGCCCGAAGCGCAGGTCGACCGCTTCATGATGAAGGTGCTGGTCGATTACCCGAGCGACGAGGAGGAATTCGTCATCGTCGAGCGCGTGACGGGTCCCGCGGTGCACGTGAGCCCGGTCGCGACGACGGAGCAACTCGCGCACCTGCAGCACGAGTGCCGCCGCATCTATGTCGACCCATCGCTAGTGCAGTACGCCGTGCGCCTCGTGTCCGCCACGCGCAACCCCGACCGGCACGGCCTGAAGGAGCTGCGCCCGTACATCACCTTCGGCGCGAGCCCGCGCGGCACGATCAACCTCACCGAAGGCGCACGCGCGATGGCGATGCTGCGTGGGCGCACCTACGTGCTGCCCGAGGACATGACGGACCTCGTGCCCGACGTGCTGCGCCATCGCATCGCGCTGTCGTACGAGGCGCTGTCGGAAGGCCTGACACCGGATGCGCTGGTGGGCAAGATCATGGCGAAGATCCCCGCGCCGCCGAAACCGCTGGAACATGAGAAGCTGGTGGCGTAAAGGCGACCAACGCGAAGCCGTGGCGGCGTCGCCGGCGACGCTGCGCCCATCCGCGGAGAACGTGCTCAAGCGCCTCGAGTGGACGGTGATCAAGCGCCTCGACGGCCTGCTGCAGGGCGACTACCGCACGCTGCTGCGCGGCGTCGGGCTCGACCTCGCCGACCTGCGCGAGTACCAGCACCACGACGACGTGCGCCACATCGACTGGAATGTGACGGCGCGCCTGGCGATCCCGCACGTGCGCGAATTCACCGAGGACCGCGAGATGGCCGTGTGGTTCCTCGTGGACCTGTCGCCGTCGGTGGATTTCGGGTCGGGCGAGCTGCGCAAGCGCAACGTCTCTGCCGAGTTCGCGGCCGTGCTCGCGCGCTTGCTCACGCGCCACGGCAACCGCGTCGGCGCGATGCTGTACGGCTCCGGCGTCGACACCGTGATCCCCACGCGCGGTGGGCGGCGGCATGTGCTGCACCTGCTCGACGCGATCCAGAAGCATCCCACGGCCGCGGCGGAAGGCCCGACGAAACTGCGCGAGCTGATCGAAGCCGGCGCTGCGTTCGTCAAGCGCCGCTCGACCGTCTTCGTCATCTCCGACTTCATCAGCGAGCCGGGGTGGGAGCGCGCGCTGGCGATGCTTGCGCAGCGCCACGAAGTCGTGGCCGTGCGCGTGCTCGACCCGCTGGAGCTCGACCTGCCCGATCTCGGCCTGGTCACGATGCGCGATTCCGAAACCGGCGAGCAGCTGCTCGTCGACACGCACGACAAGGCATTTCGCACGCGCTTCGCGCGCATCGCCGCGCAGCGCGAGGCCGAGCTGCGCGAGGGCTTCGTCAAGGCCGGCGTCGATGCGCTGGAGCTCGCAACCGACGGCGACCTCGTCGACGCCATCGTGCGCTTCGTCGACATGCGCCGGCGCCGCGCACGGCTCGCGGCCGGCGGCGGCCTGCCCGCGCACCTGAGGGCTGCATGATGAACTTCCTCTGGCCCCAATTCCTCTGGTTCCTGGCGGCGTTGCCGCTGCTGGTGCTGCTGTACCTGTGGCTGCTCGGGCGCAAGAAGAAGATGGCGCTGCAGTACGCGTCGCTGTCGATCGTGCGCGAGGCGATGAGCGCGCGCCAGGGCCTCAAGCGCCACATCCCGCCGCTGCTGTTCGCGCTGGCGCTCGCTGCAATGGTGCTCGCGATGGCGCGCCCGGTGGCGGTGGTCACGCTGCCGTCCAACCAGCAGACCATCATCCTCGCGATGGACGTGTCGGGCAGCATGCGCGCGACCGACGTGCAACCGAGCCGCCTCGTGGCGGCGCAAAACGCGGCGAAGGCGTTCATCCAGGAGCTGCCGCGGCATGTGAAGGTGGGCATCGTCGCGTTCGCGGGCTCGGCGCAAGTCGCGCAATTGCCGACGACGAATCGCGAAGACCTGGCCACGGCGATCGACCGCTTCCAGCTGCAACGCGCCACGGCGACGGGCAACGCGATCGTGATCTCGCTCGCGACGCTGTTCCCCGACGACGGCATCGACCTGCAGTCGCTGCAGACCGGGCGCGATCGCACGTGGGGCCGCTCGATCGATGACGAGAAGAAGCCGAA
>DATBPW010000052.1:0-10362 GCA_036561125.1 Ramlibacter sp.
CGCCAGCCCTTGTCCTTCGCGAAGTCGAGGTAAGGGCGGTTCCAGTTGCGCATGTACTGCTGGTCCTCGGGCATGTGGTACTGGAACACGCAGTTGTTCTTCGCGTACATGTCCCACTGCTTCGGGTTCGGCGCGCCGCGCAGGTGCTGCGTGCCGTCCTGGCCGCGCCAGCCCATGAGGAAGCCCACGCCGGGCTGCGCCTCGAAGTTCACGACGAAGTCCGGGTAGTCGCGGAACTTGCGCGAGCCGTCCTCGCGCGTGAACGCCGGGAATTTCAGGCGCGACGCGAGTTCGACCAGCACCTCCTGGAACGGCTTGCATTCGCCCAACGGCTCGACGACGGGCACGCGCACCGAGTCGACAGGGCCGTCGAATTCGGAGATCGGCCGGTCGAGCATGCTCATCACGTCGTGCCGCTCGAGGTACGTCGTGTCGGGCAGCACGAGGTCGGCGAACGCCACCATCTCGCTCTGGAACGCGTCGCACACGATGAGGAACGGGATCTTGTGCTTGCCGTCCGCGTCCTTCTCGTTGAGTTTGGCGCGGACCTCCATGGTGTTCATCGTGGAGTTCCACGCCATGTTTGCCATGAAGATCAGCAGCGTGTCGATCGGGTACGGGTCGCCGCGCACCGCGTTCGTGATCACGTTCTGCATCAGCCCGTGCGCGGACAGCGGATGCTCCCACGAGAACGCGTGGTCGATGCGCAGCGGCGTGCCGTCGTCGTTGACCGCGAGCTCCTCGGGATTCGCGGGAAACCCGAGGGGCGCCGCGTTGAGCGGCGTATCGGGCTTGATCATCTTCGGGTCGTTGAACGCGCGGTAATTCGGGACGATATGGCGCGGGTACGGCGCCTTGTGGCGGAAACCGCCGGGCGCATCGATCGTGCCGAGCACGCTCATGAGGATCGCCAGCGCGCGCACGGTCTGGAAGCCGTTGGAGTGCGCCGCGAGGCCGCGCATCGCGTGGAACGCCACGGGCCGCGCCTGCGTCGTCTCGTGCCGCTTGCCCCACGCATCGGTCCACGGAATCGGCAGCTCGAAGGCCTTGTGCAGCGCCGTCTCGCCAAGCTCGCGCGCGAGCTTGCGGATGCGCGCAGCCGGAATGCCGGTGATCTTCTCGGCCCATTCGGGCGTCGTTTCGGCGACTCGTTCGCGCAGCAGCTGGAACGACGGCGCGACGCGCGTGCCGTCGGCGAGCGTGTAGCGGCCTTCGAGTGCGAGCACGCGTCCTTCCTCGAGGCCTTCGGGATACGCGTGCACGACGCAATCGTTCGCGACGTCCCACGCGAGCTTGTTGTGCGGATTGCGCCCGTCGCCCGGCGGCCCGGCGAGCGGGTCGAAGGCGAACAGCCCTTCGCGCTCGCCTTCATCCAGCACCACCAACTGCGGCGCGTTCGTGAATCGCTGCAGGAACTCACGGTCGATGAGGCCGCTGCCAATCAATTCGTGCAGCAGCGCCATGAACAGGGCGCCGTCGGTGCCGGGGCGGATCGGGATCCATTCGTCGGCGATCGCCGAGTAACCCGTGCGCACCGGGTTGATGCTGATGAAGCGCCCGCCCGCGCGCTTGAACTTGCCCAGCGCCATCTTCATCGGGTTGCTGTGATGGTCCTCGGCCGTGCCGATCATCACGAACAACTTCGCGCGGTCCAGGTCCGGGCCGCCGAATTCCCAGAAGCTGCCGCCGATCGTGTAGATCATGCCCGCGGCCATGTTCACGGAGCAGAAGCCGCCGTGCGCCGCATAGTTGGGCGTGCCGAACTGGCGCGCGAACAGGCCGGTGAGCGCCTGCATCTGGTCGCGCCCGGTGAACAGCGCGAACTTCTTCGGGTCGGTGCGCCGGATGTGGCCGAGCCGCTCGGTGAGGATGTCGAACGCGCGCTCCCACGAGATCGGCTCGAACTCGCCGGCGCCGCGCTCGCTGCCCGCCTTGCGCAGCAGCGGCTGCGTCAGGCGCGCGGGCGACACCTGCTTCATGATCCCCGAGCTGCCCTTGGCGCAGATCACGCCCTGGTTGATCGGGTGGTCGGGGTTGCCGTCGATGTAGCGCACCTGCCCGTCCTTCAAATACACGCGGATGCCGCAGCGGCACGCGCACATGTAGCACGTGGTGGTCTTCACCTCGGTGCCCGCCAGGCTGCTGGCCGTCGGGTCGTGCAGGGGCTCGCGCGAGAGGAAACGGAACATGGTGCGCCATCGTAGCCCGGTCACCGATCTGCGTAGCGCATAATTTCATTCGCCTTGAACGAAAAAACAGATCAACGAATCCGCCTCACGCTGCGCCAGCTCGAGGTCTTCGCCGCCGTCGCGCGGGGCGGCACGACGCGCGCGGCGGCCGACGAGATCTCGCGCTCGCAGTCCGCGGCGAGCAATGCGCTGGGCGAACTCGAGGGCGCGCTCGGCGTGGAGCTGTTCGACCGCGTCGGCAAGAAGCTCGTGATCAACGAGAACGGGCGCGCGCTGCTGCCGCGCGCCGCGGCGATCCTGGAGCAGGCGCAGGAGACCGAGACGCTGTTCAGCGCGCCGCATGCCGCGCCGCTGCGGCTGGCCGCCAGCTACACGATCGGCGAATACCTGCTGCCCGAGTTGATCGGCCAGTGGAAGGGCCTGCACCCGCACAGCCACGTGCGCCTGCAGATCGCCAACACGCACGACGTGTTCGACCTCGTCGCATCGTTCAGCGCCGACATCGGCTTCATCGAGGGCATGCACACGCACCCCGAGCTGACCGTGCGGCGCTGGCGCTCCGACGAACTCATGATCGTCGCGTCGCCGAAGCATCCGCTCGCGCGGCGCAAGGCGACGTCACGCCAGTTGCAGCAAGCGACGTGGGTGCTGCGCGAACCGGGCTCGGGCACGCGCGAGGCGGCGGACCGCTGGCTGATCCAGCATCTGTCGCGCGTCGATGTGGAGCTGGAACTCGGGAGCAACGAAGCGGTCAAGCGCGCCGTGGCATCGGGGATCGGGCTCGGTTGCCTGTCGCGTCTCGCAGTGCGCGATGCGATCGCACAAGGCTGGCTGGTGGAACTCGCGACGTCGCTGTCATCGGAGCGGCGCACGCTCTCGATCGTGCTCCATCGCGCGAAGAAGCTCGGCACCGCGGCCGAAGGATTCGTCCGGCACTGCCTCGCGTCCTAGCGCGCCGCGCCGCCCGCCTGGCGCGCCGCTTGCGGCACCGGGTAGTCGATGTTCGGTTCGTTCTTCTTTTCCTGCTTGTGCCCGAACAGCGCGCCGATGCCGCCGCCCGCGCCCAGCTTCTGCGCTTCCTGCTGCTGCTTGCGCATCGCTTCGGTCGCGCCGCGCATGTCGCTGTGGGGGCTCGCGGCCTCGCGCAGGATCGCACCGCAATCGGCGTCTTCGCCGGGCCCGGGCTCGACGGTGGCGGCCAGCGACAGCAGCGGGTTGATCGCGCCGAGCGCCACGGCCATCGCGCCGCGCGCCACCAGCGCCTTCTTGTCCGGCGTGACGTGCGGCGCGCCGAACGTGCCGCCGATCTCGATCGGCGAGCGCAGGCTCAGGATGCTCTTGTCCTTCGGGTACGGATGCAGCGACAGGTTCAGTTGCTCGCTCGCGAGGTTCGCGGTGCCCTTGCCGTAGACGATCGTGTCCGTGGTGTCGAGCACGACGGCGCGGCTGGTCATCAGGCCGTCCTTCACGTCGAACGCCGTCGCCCCGCAGCGCACGCGCACGTCCTCGTCGCCGCCCATCAGGAACTTCAGGATCTCGCGCCCGTCGAGGCCGACGATCTCGAGCAGCAGGTTGCTGATCTGCCCCTGCCCGAGGATCAGCGACACGTTGCCGTCCGCGCCCGCCGCCATCTGCGCCACGCTGTTGCCGCGGCCCTTCAGCTCGATGTCGCCGTAGATGCGGCCGAAGCTGGTCTTGATGATCTTCGCGTCGCGCACGAGCTTGCGCAGCTCGAGCCCGCGCGCGAGCAGCTTCACGTCGACCTGCGCCGGGTTCACGTGGCTGTCGATGCGCATGTGCCCGTCGAGCGTGCCGCCCGCGAACCCGAGTTTCACCGGGTCGAGATTGAGCACGCCGTCCTGCAGCCGGATGCGCACGTCGAAGCGGTCCAGCGGCAGGTGCTGCACGTTCGTCACCTTCGCGGCGACGAAGCGCACGTCGGAGTTCATCGCCTTCAGCCGCGCCAGGTCGATCTGCGACTTCGGCAGCACCTTGCGGTTCGGGTCCTTCGGCGGCTTCTTCGCCTTCGCATGCGTGTCGCCCGTCGCGGCCTGCACCTGCGTGTCGGCCGCCTTCTGCGCCTTCGGCCCGCGCGGCTTGTCCTGCAGGCCGACCAGCGGCGCGAGGTCGTTGAAGTCGAGAAGGCCGGAGCGCAACTGCCCGACCAGGTGCGGCACGTCGTGCTGCTTGTCGTAATCGAGGTTGCCCGCGACGTCGGAGTGCCCGAGCCGCCCGCGAATGTCCCTCACGTGCCACACGTCGCCCTGCTTCGTCACCGCGCCGTGCACGGCGTAGTTCGGCGTTTCCGGGAGCACCACGCCGAGCAGCTTGTACAGGTGCGCGAGGTTGTCGCCCTTCAGGTCCACCACCGCGTCCGCGCCGTCGAGCGTCGCCAGGCTCGCGATATCGCCGTGCGCGCTCAGGTGCGTCGCGCCCGCGGCGGCGTCGATCTCCATCGGGAACGGGCTTTGCAGCGGCGCGGACAGATACAGCACGTTGCCCATGCGGCCGTTCGCAGTGAACTGTTCGCCTTGCCACACGCCTTTCGCCGAGAACTTGAGCGGCAGGGTCTCGCGTGGCGCGTCCTCGCTGGGCTTCACCTGCAGCGGGCCGTCGATCGCGAACTGCGCCTGGATGTCGGCGCCGTGCTTCGGCGCGACGAAGTGCAGCGTGCCCTGGTCGACGACGAGCGCGCCGATGTCGGGGACGTTCTTCCTGTCGCCGGTGTCGCGCCCGAGCGCCCAGGTGCGGCGCCCGTCCTCTTCGACTTGAAGTGCAAGCTGGGGCTTCGTGAGTTCGACACGCGGCATCACGATCTGGCGATGCGCGATGAGCGGCCACAGGCGGATGTCGATTTCGCCGCCTTCGGCTTTCACGAGGTACGCGTCCTTCGCCCACGACGGGTTCGCGAACTCGATGCCGTCCGCGATGACGCGCGTCGTGCGGCCCAATTTCACGTCGAGCCTGCGCGTGATCGCGAAGTGCCGGCCTGTCTTTTCGCTGACGTAGCGGTTCACCGGGCCGCGCAGCACGTCCCAGGGAAAGAACACGAGCACGAGCGCGAGCAGCGCGATGGCCGCCGCAAGGATGAGGAGGGCTTTCACCCACGGCGGCCGGCCACGGAAGTAGGGGCGGTGCGCGGCGGCGTCCATGGTCTGCCGAGTCTGGGCTCGCCTCCCGCTGCGAGTGGTCGGCATCGCTTGCGATCGCCTGTCGGCTTTGCCCTACGGCGTAGGAATGCTCCTACCCGATGCGCGACAGGGCACTGGCAGAATCGGCCTTTTCGCTCAGGGACTCAAAGGCGACCACAGCCTTGAAGCGCGTGCCGGCGCCGCGCGCAGGCGAAGACGTGCAACTGCGAACCTACATCGTCGAAGACAACGCCACGATCCGGGAGAACCTGATCGGAGCCCTCGAGGAGCTCGCCTCCATCGAGTCGCTCGGCTGGGCCGAAACCGAATCGGATGCGAAGCGCTGGCTCGAACAGCACGCGCATGCGTGGGAGCTCGCCATCGTGGACCTGTTCCTCAAGCAAGGCAGCGGCCTGGGCGTGATCGAGGCCGCGCGCGCGCGCGACGCGGGCCAGCGCGTGGTCGTCCTCACCAACTATGCGACGGCGGACATGCGCCAGCGTTGCATGGAGCTGGGCGCCGACGCGGTGTTCGACAAATCCAACGAGATCGATGCGCTGGTGGAGTACTGCATCGCGGCGAGCGAAGCGCCGCAGCCGGGGGGCTGACGATGCGCCGGCGTTCAGTCGATCAGCTTGTTCTTCAGCGCGTAGTACGTGAGGTCGCTGTTGGAGCCGAGGTTCATCTTTTCCATCAACCGCGTGCGGTACGTGCTCACCGTCTTCACCGACAGCGACAGCGCCTTCGCGATCTCGCCCGCGGTTTCGCCCTTCGCCAGCTTCAGGAACACCTGGAACTCGCGCTCGGACAGCTGCTCGTGCGGCGCGCCGCCTTCCTTGCGATTGAGTTGCTGCGCCAGCAGCTCCGCGACCGCCGGCGAGATGTAGCGCCGGCCGAGGGCGATGGTGCGGATCGCGTTGACGATTTCCATCGGCTCGCATTCCTTGTTGAGGTAGCCGCTCGCGCCCTGGCGAATGAGGTTCATCGCGTAATGCTCTTCCGGATAGCCCGAAAGAATGAGGATGCCCACGTCGGGCGCTTTCGCGCGGATCATGCCGAGCGCATCGATGCCGCTTTGCCCCGGCATGGAAAGGTCCATCACGAGCGCGTCCATCTCGGTGTTGCGCACGAGGTCGATCGCCTCGCGCCCGCTCGCGGCCTCGCCGACGACGCGCAGGTCCACCTGTTCGGAAAAGAACTGCTTCAGGCCCTGCCGCACGATGGCGTGGTCATCCACGATGCCGACTCTGATCATTTCGACCCCGTCCTTTTCAGTGATGCCTGCGATTCTGCGCGTTCCCGCGCCAGCGAACTGATTCTATGCACAACAGGAACACCTCGGAGTGAATGTCATGCGTAGGTTTTCCCTGTCGAGCACGTCCCTCAACCTGCTGCTGGCGGCCATCGCCGCGCTGGTCCTGGTGGCCATCAACGAAGCCGGTTTCGTGGAATCGAGCCGCGCGCTGGACGACATCGCCGCCGCGACGCACACGCGCAGCGACCTGAACCGCGTGCTGCAGCTCGTCCTGGATGCGGAGACCGGTTCGCGCGGCTACCTGCTGACCGGCGACCCGCGCTACCTCGAACCGTACAACGCGGCCGTGGCCGACATCGGCCAGCAGCTCGAAGCGCTGCGCGCCTCGTACCCGCCCGGCAGCGCCGACGCGCGCGTGCTCGGCGAGTTGTCGCGCGACGTGCAGCGCAAGCTCACGGAGATGGACCTGTCGGTGCGCATGCGCAAGCAGGGCAACGAGGACACGTGGAAGTTCATCCTCGGCACCGATGTGGGCAAGGAGCACATGGACGCCATCCGCGTCGAGACGTCCAAGCTGATCGATGCGGCCACCGCGCGCGTGGTCGTGAGCCAGGAGCAGGTGCGCAAGTCGCTGCTGCTCTCGCGCCTGGGCATCGCCGGTGTCACGCTGGCCGCGTTGATCGCGTTCTGGCTGTACCTGCGCCAGACGAGCGCGCTCAAGGAGGCCGGCCAGCGCCAGCAGGAGGTGCTGCAGGCCGAGCGCGACCTGCTCGAGCGGCAGGTGCGCGAGCGCACGGCGTCGCTCGCCGAACTCGCCACGCACTTGCAGAACGTGCGCGAAGAGGAGCGCGGGCATCTCGCACGCGAGCTGCACGACGAGCTCGGCGCGCTGCTCACCGCCGCGAAGCTCGATGTCGCGCGGCTGAAATCGCGGCTCGGCCCGCAGGCCGCGCCCGAGATCGCGCAGCGCCTGCAACACCTGACCGAGGCGCTGAACAGCGGCATCGCCCTGAAGCGCCGCATCATCGAGGACCTGCGGCCGTCTTCGCTGTCCAACCTCGGGCTGTCCGCGTCGCTTGAGATCCTCGCGCGCGAATTCTCCGAACGCTCCGGCGCCGAAGTGACGACCAGCCTCGAGCCCGTGCAGCTGGACGAAGGCCGCCAGCTCACGGTGTATCGCCTGGTGCAGGAGTCGCTCACCAACGTGGGCAAGTACGCGGAAGCCCGGCAGATCGAGATCACGCTGCGCAATTACGGCGGCCACGTGGAAGTCGACATCAAGGACGACGGGAAGGGCTTCGACGCGGCGCGCGTCAAGCCTTCCACGCACGGCCTTGCCGGCATGCGCCATCGCGTCGAAGCAGCCGGTGGGCGCCTCGCGGTCGCGTCCGCGCTCGGCCGGGGCACGCGCATCTCGGCGGTGCTGCCCGCGTCGCCGCCCGAGCCCGAGGCCTTGCCGGCCGAGGCGACGGCCGCCTGACAAAACCGCTTCCAAAACCGCCCTTCGCGGCGTCGGTGCGCTCCTACATGGCGCGCTCGCGCCTGCCGACAAATACACAAGCCTGTCTCTTATCTAGAGCACGGCCGTGGCCCCCCTAACCTTGGGTCAGTTCAGGCGCAGCCGTTTGCGCCACGAAAAAGGGAGACCCCATGCTTCATTACGCGATTGTTTTCCTCGTGATCGCGCTCGTGGCCGCGCTGTTCGGCTTCGGCGGGATCGCGGCGGGTGCGGTCGAGATCGCCAAGATCCTGTTCTTCGTGTTCATCGTGATGGCGGTCGTCGCATTCGTCATGAGCCTCGGCCGCAGGCCGTAGCGGCCCCACGACATTTCGCGGGCGGGGCACCTCGGGGCCCCGCCTTTCTTATCCCTGCAACACCCACGAGAGGACACCGACATGACCAGCACACGCTCGATGCAGAACACAGCCGCCGACTACACCGACGACGCCCGCGGGCTCGCGCAACAGGCGCTCGACAGCACCAAGGACTACGCGAACCAGGCGTTCGAAAAGGCAGGCGCGCGCATTCGCGACATGCGCTCGACCGCCCGGGACATGGCCAGCCGCAGCGCGAGCAGCATGGGCGACTACGCGCAGGCCACCACGCGCTACATCTCCGACGAGCCGGTGAAGTCCGCGCTGATCGCCGCGGCGATCGGCGCCGCCGTCGCGGGGCTCGTGATCGCGCTGCGCCGCTCCGGCAACCGCTACTGACCGAAACGAGGCGCCACGCCATGGCCATGCTCCACCCCGTCTTCTCGGTGCTCATCACGCGTCCCGAACTGGTCATGGACCATGTCGCGGGCTACGCCGCGCTCGTGCAGGAAGAGGCGTCGACGGTCGGCGTGCAGGTCGCGCGGCGCGCGGCCGCGTGGGCCGTGTGCGCGGTGGGCGTGCTGGTGTTCCTGGTCCTCGCGGGAGTCGCGTGCATGGTCGGCGCGACCAGCGAGTTCCACTGGGCGCTCGTCGCCGTGCCGGCGGTGCCGCTCGTGATCGCCATCGCTGCGTTCGTCGTCGCGCGCAAGCCGTTGCCCTTGCAGGCCTTCACCGAACTGCGTGCGCAGCTCGACGCCGATGCGCAGGCGCTGCGCACCATGGGGGCTGCCTGATGGCCGACGCCGCCGACCGCCTCGCCCGTTCGCGCCTCGCGATCGTCGAATACGTGGATCGCAAGGAAGGCCGGCGCGGCCGCAGCGGCGCGCCGAATGGCGCCGGCGGCGACGAAGGCGACCAATGGGAAGCCGCGCAGGCGGCGGCTGCGTCCGGCGGCGGCGGCTGGTTCGCGCGCATCAAGCGCGCGGCGAAGAGCTACTGGTACCACCACCCCGCGCGCATCGGCTTGCAGGTGGCCACGCCGATGCTCGCCTCGTATGCGCGCAAGCATCCGGTGACTTACGTCGGGATCGCCGGCGTTGCCGGCGCGCTCGTCATGGTCGCGCGGCCGTGGCGGCTCGTGTCCGTCACCGGTGTGCTCGTGGCGCTGGCGAAGTCGCCGCAACTGGCGAGTGTCGTGATGTCCGCGATGTCGGGCGGCGGCGACGACGATTTCTTTACCTAGCAGGACGGCGTGCCGGGGGCGTGGTGCCGCGCCCGGGGCGCCCGGTTGGGAGCAAGGGCACCGTGAAACCCACTTGTCACACAAGGAGAAAGCAATGAAATTGAACAAAGCCCTCGCCATCGCGATCATCAGCGGCGCCACGCTGGCCGCCACGGGTTGCTCCGTGATGCGCGGCCAGGAAACCGCCGGCGGCTACGTCGACGACGCCAGCATCACGACCGCCATCAAGTCGAAGTTCGTCGAGGACAAGACCGTCGGCGCGGCCGAGATCAACGTCCACACGCTCAACGGGACGGTGCAGCTCTCGGGCTTCGCGAAGTCCGCGTCCGAGAAGGGCCGCGCCGAGGAGATCGCGCGCAACACGCGCGGCGTGCGCTCGGTGCACGACGACATCATCGTGCGTCCGTAAGGTCGTTCGCGCCGCCGCGGGGTCGCGATGAGGACCTTCCGTTGCGACCACTGCGGCCACCCGATCTTCTTCGAGAACGTGCGCTGCCTGCAGTGCGGCAGCGCGCTCGCGTTCCTGCCGCAACGCCTGGCGATGTGCGCCGTCGAACCGGTGGCCGATGCCGAAGGGTTGTGGCAACGCCGCGGGCGCCGCAAAGCGCCCGCGCGCGTGTACCGCCTGTGCTTCAACCACGGCCAGTACCACGCGTGCAATTTCGCCGTGGCGCAGGACGACCCGAACCCGCTGTGCGTCTCGTGCCGGCAGACGCGCGTCCTGCCTGA
>DATBPW010000053.1:0-6848 GCA_036561125.1 Ramlibacter sp.
AGCTCGGCGCGCGCGGCGATGCCGACGGCGAGATGATGGTCGCAGTGACAGGCGTCGCGCCGGGCGCGGTGGTGATCAAGGGGTCGCTCGGGCCGCTGCGCGAAGGCAGCGCCGTGAAATTCACCGGCCTGCCCTCACCCCAGCCCTCTCCCGCAAGCGGCAGAGGGAGCGACTCGGCCGCCCCGAGGCCCTGAACGCCACGCCATGTGGTTCACCCGCGTCAGCCTCAGGAACCCCGTGTTCGCCACGATGGTGATGCTCGCCATCATGGTGCTCGGGCTGTTCTCGTACTCGCGGCTGCAGGTCGACCAGTTCCCCAACATCGATTTCCCGGTCGTCGTGATCCAGACGGACTACCCGGGCGCGTCGCCGGAGATCGTCGAGAGCGAAGTCACGAAGAAGATCGAGGAAGGCGTGAACTCGATCGCGGGCATCAATGCGCTGACTTCGCGCAGCTACGAAGGCCAGTCGCTGGTCGTCATCGAGTTCCAGCTGTACGTCGACGGGCGCAAGGCGGCCGACGACGTGCGCGAGAAGATCGCGGCCGTGCGCCCGACGCTGCGCGATGAAGTGAAGGAGCCGCGCGTGCTGCGCTTCGACCCGTCGGCGCGCGCGATCTGGTCGGTCGCCGTGCTGCCGGACGCGAGCAAGGGCAAGCCGATGGACGCGGTGGAGCTGACCAACTGGGCCGACCAGGTGCTGACAAAACGGCTCGAGAACGTGCGCGGTGTCGGCTCGGTCACGCTCGTGGGCGGCACCAAGCGCGAGATCAACATCTACCTGGATCCGGCAGCGATGGAAGCGTTCGGCGTCACCGCCGACCAGGTGGCGAACGCGGTGCGCAACGAGAGCCAGGACCTGCCGGTCGGCGCCGTGCGCTCGCTCGCGCGGGATCGCACGGTGCAGGTGGACGCGCGCATGCAGCGGCCCGAGGACTTCGGCCGCATCATCGTGATGCGCAAGAACGGTGGCCCGATCCGCGTCGACCAGGTGGCACACGTGTCCGACGGCGCGCAGGAGATCGACAGCCTCGCCCTCTACAACGGCCAGCGCACGCTGCTGCTCACCGTGCAGAAGTCGCAGGACGAAAACACCATCGAGGTGGTCGACGGCTTGAAGAAAACGCTCGCCGAAATGCAATCGCAGCTGCCGCCCGGCGTGAAGCTCACCGAGATCACCGATGCGTCGCGGCCGATCCGCGTCGCCGTCGACAACGTGCGCAAGACGTTGCTCGAAGGCGCGGCGCTGACGGTGCTGATCGTGTTCCTGTTCCTCAACTCGTGGCGCTCGACCGTCATCACGGGCCTGACACTGCCGATCTCGATCATCGGCACGTTCCTGTTCATGTACGCCTTCGGCTTCACGGTGAACATGGTGACGCTGATGGCGCTGTCGCTGTGCGTCGGCCTGCTGATCGACGACGCGATCGTCGTGCGCGAGAACATCGTTCGGCACGTGCAGATGGGCAAGCTGCCGTTCACCGCCGCGATGGACGGCACGCAGGAGATCGGCCTGGCCGTGCTCGCGACCACGTTCTCGATCGTCGCGGTGTTCCTGCCGATCGGATTCATGGGCGGGATCATCGGCAAGTTCTTCCACGAGTTCGGCATGACGATCGTCGCCGCCGTCCTGATCTCGATGTTCGTCAGCTTCACGCTCGACCCGATGCTGTCGTCCGTGTGGCACGACCCGGAGATCGAGCGTCACGGCAAGCCGCACGAGCGCATGACGATCTACGACCGGACCATCGGCCGCGTCACCGGCTGGTTCGACCGCGCCACCGAAGGCCTCGCGCACGCGTACCAGGACATCCTGCGCTGGTCGCTCGCCCATCGCTTCGTGACGCTGCTGCTGGCCGCGGGCATCTTCGTGCTGTCGGTGTTCATGATCCCGCTGCTCGGCACGGAGTTCGTGCCCAAGGCCGATTACTCCGAGACCACGATCAATTTCAACACGCCGGTCGGCTCGTCGCTCGAGGTGACGGAAGCGAAATCGCGGCAGGTCGAAGCGATCGTGCGCGAGTTTCCGGAGGTGCGCTACACCGTCTCGACGATCAACACCGGCAACGCGGTCGGCAAGAACTACGCGTCGGTGTACGTGCGCCTCGTGGCCCGCAAGGACCGAACGCGCAACGTCGACCAGCTCTCGGGCATCCTGCGCGAGCGCCTCAAGCAGGTGCCGGGCATCACGGTGACGCACGTCGGCCTGCTCGACGCGGTGGGCGGCAACAAGCAGATCGAGTTCTCGCTGCAAGGCCCGGACCTGAAGGAGCTCGAGCGGCTGTCGCGCGTGGTGAGCGAGCGCGTCCGCAACATCCCCGGGCTGGTCGACCTCGATTCCAGCGTCAAGGACGACAAGCCGATCGTCTCCGTCGACGTCAACCGCGACGCGGCGTCGGACCTGGGGCTGTCGGTGTCGCAAGTCGGCGCGTCGCTGCGCACGCTGCTCGCCGGCCAGACGGTGGGCAACTGGCGCGCGCCCGACGACCAGACCTATGACGTGAACGTGCGCCTCGCTCCCGCCGCGCGCAACGAGCCGAAAGACCTGCAGCGCCTGCCGTTCGCCACGGGCACGAACGCCGACGGCACGTCGCGCATCGTGCGCCTGAACCAGCTTGCGACGGTGAAGGAAGCGACCGGCCCCAACCAGATCAACCGGCGCGACCTGATGCGCGAAGTGGCGCTCAACACGAACGTGCAGGGCCGCTCGGCCGGCGAGGTGTCCAACGACATCCGCAAGGTGCTGGATTCGACCAACTTCCCGCCCGGCTACCAGTACCAGTTCAGCGGGTCGACCAAGAACATGGCCGAGTCGTTCGCCTACGCGGTGCAGGCGCTCGCCATGGGCGTCGTCTTCATCTACATGATCCTGGGCAGCCAGTTCCGCAGCTTCATCCAGCCGCTGGCGCTGATGACGTCGCTGCCGCTCACGCTGATCGGCGTGGTGCTCGCGCTGCTGCTGTTCGGCTCGACGCTGTCGATCTTCTCGATCATCGGCGTCGTGATGCTCATGGGGCTGGTGACCAAGAACGCGATCCTGCTGGTCGATTTCGCGATCCGCATGCGCGACCAGGGCATGAACCGCGCCGAGGCGCTTTTGCACGCCGCGCGCGTGCGGCTGCGGCCGATCCTGATGACGACGCTGGCGATGGTGTTCGGCATGGTGCCGCTCGCCTTCGCCCTGTCGGAGGGCTCGGAGCAGCGCGCGCCGATGGGCCAGGCCGTGATCGGCGGGGTGATCACCTCGTCGCTGCTCACGCTGGTGGTCGTGCCCGTCGTGTACTGTTACCTGGATGACCTGGCTCAATGGGCGCGCAGGAAATGGCGCGGCGAGGCCGCCGCGACGGGCGGCGGCGGGGCGAAGGCGCTTCCCGCCTCTAAAATCGACCGCTTGTCCTGATCCCGCAGAACCATGACCGCCATGAACGCCCCGACCGACCTCGAACGCGCCCGCTTCTACATGATCGAGCAGCAGATCCGCCCCTGGGATGTGCTCGACCTCGACGTGCTGGAGATCCTTGGCCGCATGCGCCGCGAGGACTTCGTGCCGCTCGCCCACCGCGCGCTGGCGTTCGTCGACATGCGCATCCCGCTTTTCGCCAAGGCCGACGAGGCCGACCGCAACGGCTGGTGCATGCTGGAGCCGAAGGTCGAAGGGCGCATGCTGCAGGACCTGAAGGTGCTCAATCACGAAAAGGTGCTCGAAGTGGGCGCCGGCTCGGGCTACATGGCGGCGCTGCTGGCGCAACGGGCACAGCGCGTGATCTCGCTCGAGATCAAGCCCGAACTCGTGAAGATGGCCCGCGAGAACCTGCAGCGGGCAGGCGTCACCAACGTGGAAGTGCGCGAGGGCGACGGCTCGAAGGGCCTCGCCAGCGAAGGGCCGTTCGACGTGATCGTCCTGTCCGGCTCCGTGTTCGAGGTGCCGCCGGCGCTGCTGGCGCAGTTGAAGGTCGGCGGTCGCCTGGGCGCGATCACGGGCGCCGAGCCGATCATGCGCGCCACCTTCATCACGCGCACCAGCGAAGCCAATTACACGACCGCCCTGCCGTGGGACATCAACGAGCCGCGGCTGGCGAGATTCCCCGAACCCTCGCGGTTCACTTTCTGACGATGATCGACCAGGTCCGGCCCGCCCAGCTCGCCCAGTGGCTCGAAGCCAACGGCGGGGACGCGATCGTGCTCGATGTGCGAGAGAATGTGGAAGTGCATGCGGCCAGCGTGGCGCCTTCGGGCTTCGAGCTGGTCCACATCCCGATGAACGAGATCCCGGGCCGTCTCGGCCAACTGGACCCGGGGCGAGCGGTGGCAGTTCTCTGCCACCACGGCAGCCGCTCGATGCGCGTTGCCATGTTCCTGCAGGCGCAAGGTTTCGAAACCCTGGCGAACATCGCCGGCGGCATCGATGCCTGGTCTCAGGAACTCGACCCGAGCGTCCCGCGCTATTAGCCACAAGCAGTAGCACGGGGCGATGACCGAAGACGAGACTTGAGGACGGAGAAATGAAGAAACCGCGGACGCTTTTCCGCTTGTTGCCCCTGCCCGGGCTCCTTGCTCTCGCACTGGCCACGCCGGTGCATGCCCAAAGCCTGCTGGACCTGTACGAGGCCGCGCGCGGCTACGACGCCGCGTGGCAATCGGCGAAGGCCCAGTACGACGCCAACCTGTTCCACGCCGAGCAAGCCAAGGCGCAGATCCTGCCGACGGTGAATGCGTCGGCCGGCCTGACGCGCTCGCATCTCGACAACACGGTGCCGGACTTCACGCTGCCCGCGACGACGCAATCGGCGACGGTGGCGGCGACGCAGCCGATCTACCGGCCCGCGAACTTCGCGACGTACCAGCAAGGCAAGCGCCAGGCCGACCTGGCCGAAGCGCAGCTCACGTCGGCGAGCCAGGACCTGATCATCCGCGTCGCGCAGGGCTACTTCGATGTGCTCGCGGCGCAGGACACGCTGACCTTCGTGCGGGCGCAGAAGACCGCCACGGCCGAACAGCTCGCGTCGGCCAAGCGCAACTTCGAGGTGGGCACGTCGACGATCACGGACACGCGCGAAGCGCAGGCGCGCTACGACCTCGTGATCTCGCAGGAGATCCAGGCCGAGAACGACCTGCGCGTGAAGAAGCTCGCGCTCGACGCGCTGGTGGGCCGCGCGGACGTCAAGCCGAACCCGCTCGCGGTCACGACGCTGCCGCCGCCGCAGCCGGCGAACGCCGAGGTGTGGGTGTTGCAGTCCGAGGAATCGAGCCCGTCGATCCTCCAGGCGCGCGAGAACGTCGAGATCGCGCGGCTCGAGACCGAGAAGGCGCGCGCTGGCAACAAGCCCACGCTGGACCTCACGGCCAGCTACAACATCACGCGCAACCCGAACGGCACGACCAGCGTTCCCGTATCGACGCGCGCGAACACGGGCGGGGTGGGGCTGTCGTTCAACATGCCGCTGTTCGCCGGGTTCGCGATCCAGAACCACGTGCGCGAGACGCTGTCGCTCGAGGAGAAGGCGCAGGCCGACCTCGAGAACACGCGGCGCACCGTCGCGCAGGCCACGCGCACCGCCTACTTCGGCCTCGTGTCGGGGCAGCAGCAGGTGAAGGCGCTCGAGTCGGCCGAGGCGTCGAGCCAGCTCGCGCTCGAAGCCAACCAGCTCGGCTACCAGGTGGGCGTGCGCATCAACATCGACGTGCTCAACGCGCAAAGCCAGCTGTACCAGACCAAGCGCGACCTCGCGCAGGCCCGCTACAACGTGCTGCTCGGCGAACTGAAGCTGCGCCAGGCGAACGGCACGCTCCAGCCCGACGACCTCGTGCGCCTGAACACGCTCGTCACGCAGCCGAAGTGACGCGCGCGCCGCGCGGTCAGGCCCACACCACGGGCCGGCCCGCGGCGTACCACTGCACCACCTTCGCGGCAACGGCGCGTTCGATCGCGCTGCGCCGGATTTTCAACGTGGGCGTGAGCGTTCCGCTCTCGATGCTCCACGGATCGGGCGCCACCACGATCATCTGCAGCCGCGCGTAATCGGGCAGAGTCGCGTTCACGCGAAGCAAGAGGTCGCGCAAGCCCTTCTCGACTTCTTCGTGCACGGCAGGGTCGGCGACGCGCGGGCGCACGCCCTCGGCGAGCACGACCATCGCGTAAGGCTGCGACTGGCCTTCGCCGGACACCAGCGATGTCTCGACCAGCGCATCGGCGTTGATCTCGTTCTCGATCGGCGCCGGCGCGATGTACTTGCCCTTGGACGTCTTGAACAGCTCCTTCACGCGGCCGGTGAGCTTGAGCAGGCCGTCGGGGCGGCGCTCGCCGCGATCGCCCGTGCGGAAGAAGCCGTCCTCGGTGAACGATTGCGCGGTGAGCTCGGGATCCTTGAAGTAGCCGCTGAACAGGCCCGGCGACTTCAGAAGGATCTCGCCGTCGTGGGCGATGCGGATCTCGACGTCCGGCATGGGCACGCCCACGTAACCGGGCTCGCTCGCCCGCGCGTTCGACGTGTGCGAATACGAGCAGTCCTCGGTCATGCCGTAGCCTTCTTCGAGACGCAGGCCGATGTCGCGGTACCACTCGATGAGGTCGGGCGGGATCGGGGCCGAGCCGCTGCCCGCGACGATGGCGTGGTCCAGGCCGAGCCCCTTGCGGATCTTCCACGCGACGAGGCGGCCCACGACCGGCAGCCGCAGCAACAGTGCGAGCCGCTGCGGCGGCAATTGCGCCAGCACGCCCTGCTGGAACTTCAGCCACAAGCGCGGCACGGAGATGAAGTGCGTCGGCCGCGCGCGGCGCAGGTCGGCCACGAACGTCGCGAGCGAGTCCGAAAAGAACACGTGCGTGCCGCCGTCGACCAGCGACGCCGC
>DATBPW010000054.1:0-2892 GCA_036561125.1 Ramlibacter sp.
CCAATCCATGCGCAAGGAGCTGGGCCTCCAGTAACGACCCATGTTCGACAAAATCCTGATTGCCAACCGCGGCGAGATCGCCTGCCGCGTGATCAAGTCCGCGAAGAAGATGGGCATCAAGACGGTCGCGGTCTACTCCGAAGCGGATCGCGACGCACGCCACGTCGAGCTCGCCGACGAAGCCGTGTGCATCGGCCCGCCGCCCAGCCGCGAGTCGTACCTGCGCATGGACAGGATCATCGCGGCCTGCAAGCAGACCGGCGCGCAAGCTGTGCATCCCGGCTACGGCTTCCTGTCGGAGAACGAGGAGTTCGCGAAGAAGGTCGAGCAAGAGGGCATCACCTTCATCGGGCCGAAGCACTATTCGATCGCGGCGATGGGCGACAAGATCGCGTCGAAGAAGCTGGCCAAGGAAGCGAATGTCAGCACGATCCCGGGCTGGAACGACGCGATCGAATCGGCCGAGCAGGCGGTGAAGATCGCGCGCGACGTCGGCTACCCGGTGATGATCAAGGCGTCCGCGGGGGGCGGCGGCAAGGGCCTGCGCGTCGCGTTCAACGACAAGGAAGCGCGCGAAGGCTTCGACTCGTGCCGCAACGAGGCGCGCAACAGCTTCGGCGACGACCGCGTGTTCATCGAGAAGTTCGTCGAGGAACCGCGCCACATCGAGATCCAGGTGCTGGGCGATTCGCACGGCCACGTGATCTACCTGAACGAGCGCGAGTGCTCGATCCAGCGGCGCCACCAGAAGGTGATCGAGGAGGCGCCGTCGCCTTTCATCAGCGACAAGACGCGCAAGGCGATGGGCGAGCAGGCCGTGGCGCTCGCCAAGGCCGTGAAGTACCAGAGCGCGGGCACGGTGGAATTCGTGGTCGGCAAGGACGAGTCGTTCTACTTCCTCGAGATGAACACGCGCTTGCAGGTGGAGCACCCGGTGACCGAGTGCATCACCGGCCTCGACCTCGTCGAGTTGATGATCCGGGTCGCGGCTGGCGAGAAGCTGCCGCTGGCGCAAGCGGACGTCAAGCGCAACGGCTGGGCGATCGAATGCCGCATCAACGCGGAAGACCCGTTCCGCAACTTCCTGCCGTCGACCGGCCGCCTCGTGCGCTTCCAGGCGCCGAAGGAAACCATGTGGGCGTCGGACACGCAGCACCTCTTCGGCGTGCGCGTGGACACCGGCGTGCAGGAGGGCGGCGAGATCCCGATGTTCTACGACTCGATGATCGCCAAGCTGATCGTGCATGGCACCGACCGCAACGATGCGATCGCGAAGATGCGCGATGCGCTCAACGGCTTCGTGATCCGCGGCATCTCGAGCAACATCCCGTTCCAGGCGGCGCTGCTCGCGCACGCCCAGTTCGTCGCGGGCGACTTCAACACCGGCTTCATTGCGGAGCACTACGGCAAGGGCTTCCACCCGGAGGACGTGCCGCACGACGATGCCGACTTCCTCGTCGCGGTCGCGGCTTACGTGAACCGGCGCTCGCTGCAACGGGCGGCCGGCATCACCGGGCAGCTGCGCGGGCACGAGTACAAGGTGGGCGAGGCGTTCACGGCGGTCGTCCTCGACGCGAACGGTGAGCACAAGCGCCAGCCGGTGACCGTGACCGACTTCCAGGCGGTGTCGGGCTCGAGCGTCGTGCAGACGGCGGGCAAGCGCTACGAGATCTGCAGCCAGTGGCATCTCGGCGCGGCGCGCATCCGCGGCACCTGCAACGGCCAGCCGTTCGTCGCGCAGGTCGAGCGCGGCCTGCCGAAGAACCCCATGGCGATCCGCATCGGCCACAACGGCACGCGCCTCGACGTGATGGTGCTCACCCCGCGCGCCGCCGAGCTGCACACGCTGATGCCGCACAAGCCGCCGCCGGACATGAGCCGCTACGTGCTCTCGCCGATGCCGGGGCTGCTCGTCGATGTCGCGGTGCAAACCGGGCAGAGGGTGCAGGCCGGCGAGCGCGTCGCCGTGATCGAGGCGATGAAGATGGAGAACGTGCTGTTCGCGGCCGCGGACGGCGTCGTCGCGAAGGTCATGGCGAACAAGGGCGAAAGCCTGGTCGTGGACCAGCCGATCGTGGAGTTCGAATGATGGCTCGTCCGTTCAAGGTCCTGGGCATCCAGCAGGTCGCGATCGGCGGGCCGGACAAGCAGCGGCTCCAGAAACTCTGGGTCGACATGTTCGGCCTCGAGGTGACGGGCACGTTCCGCAGCGAGCGCGAGAACGTCGACGAGGACATCTGCGCCATCGGCACCGGCCCGTTCAAGGTCGAAGTCGACCTGATGCAGCCGCTCGACGCGGACAAGAAACCGGCCGTCCACCAGACGCCGCTGAACCACATCGGCTTGTGGATCGACGATTTGCCCAGGGCGGTCGACTGGCTCACGGCACAAGGCGTGCGCTTCGCGCCGGGCGGCATCCGCAAGGGCGCGGCGGGGTTCGACATCTGCTTCGTCCACCCGAAAGGCAGCGACGACAGCCCGGTCGGTGGCGAGGGCGTGCTGATCGAGCTGGTGCAGGCGCCGCCCGAAGTGGTGGGCGCATTCGGGAAGTTGGCCGCGGCCGGTTGATCCCCATCAACGCGCCGCGCGGGCGCGCGCGCTCCAATGGGCATGTCATCCTGCCCGGAGCCGCGCCATGTTCGAATCCGCCGAGATCGGCCACCGCATCGAAAAGAAGGACTACAAGGAGCGCGTGCCGGTGCTGCGCTCCGCACTGCTCGATGCGCAGTACGAGCTGCTGAAGCAGGCGCGCTCGCCCGTCATCGTCCTCGTGAACGGCGTCGACGGTTCGGGCAAGGGCGAGACCGTCAACCTGTTCAACGAGTGGATGGACCCGCGCCACATCCGCACCGAGGCGTTCGGCGGCATAGCCGCGAGCGAGCGCGATCGCCC
>DATBPW010000055.1:0-14708 GCA_036561125.1 Ramlibacter sp.
CGCGAAGATGCTCGCGCGCAAGGACGGCGTCGTGAAGCAGAACAACGACGGCATCCAGTTCCTGTTCAAGAAGAACAAGGTGACGTTCTTCCACGGCCGCGGCTCGTTCGTCGGCAAGGGCGACGCGGGCTGGGACGTGAAAGTCGGCGAGGAGACGATCGGCGGCAAGCACGTGATCGTGGCGACGGGCTCGAACGCGCGCGCGCTTCCCGGCGTTCCTTTCGACGAGGAATTCGTGCTGTCCAACGACGGCGCCTTGCGCATCCCGGCGGTGCCCAGGAAGCTCGGCATGATCGGCTCCGGCGTGATCGGGCTGGAGATGGGTTCGGTGTGGCGGCGTGTCGGCTCCGAAGTGACGATCCTCGAAGCGCTGCCGGCGTTCCTCGGCGCTGTGGACGAGCAGGTCGCGAAGGAAGCGAAGAAGGCATTCGACAAGCAGGGCCTGAAGATCGAGCTGGGCGTGAAGGTCGGCGACGTGAAGAAGACCGCCAAGGGCGTGTCGGTCGCGTACACCAACGCGAAGGGCGAAGCGCAGACATTGGACGTCGACCGCCTGATCGTGTCGATCGGCCGCGTGCCGAACACCGTCGGCCTGAACGCGGAAGCGATCGGCCTGAAGCTGGACGAGCGCGGCGCGGTGATCGTCGACGACGAATGCCGCACCAACGTGCCGAACGTGTGGGCCATCGGCGACGTCGTGCGCGGCCCGATGCTGGCGCACAAGGCCGAGGAAGAAGGCGTCGCGGTGGCCGAACGCATCGCGGGCCAGCACGGGCACGTCAACTTCAACACGATCCCGTGGGTGATCTACACGAACCCGGAGATCGCGTGGGTCGGCCAGACCGAGCAGCAGCTCAAGGCCGCGGGCGTGAAGTACAAGGCCGGCACGTTTCCGTTCATGGCCAACGGCCGCGCGCGCGCGCTCGGCGACACGACCGGCATGGTGAAGTTCCTCGCCGATGCCGCGACCGACGAAATCCTGGGCGTGCACATCGTCGGCCCGATGGCGAGCGAGCTGATTTCCGAAGCGGTGGTCGCAATGGAGTTCCGCGCATCGGCGGAGGACATCGCCCGCATCTGCCACGCACACCCGTCGCTGTCGGAGGCGACGAAGGAAGCGGCGCTGGCCGTCGATAAGCGCACGCTGAATTTCTGAAGCAACAGCCGGACGCAGAAGACGCAGAAACTTCGCAGAATGCGCAGAAGAAATTCATGATGTCTTTTCTGCGCCTTCTGCGGGACTTCTGCGATTTCTGCGTCCGGAAGTCCAGATGAGCGTCCGCGAGGTCTACGAGCGGGAACTGAAGGCGCGGGGATACCAAAGCGATCCCGCTCAATTGCGCGCCGTCGAGGCGCTCGAACGCTGCGCGCGCGAGTGGGGCGAGTACAAGGAGCAGCGCTCCAACGTCATCAAGAAGCTGATCAACCGCCCCGACATCCCGAAGGGCGTGTACATGTACGGCGGCGTCGGGCGCGGCAAGAGCTTCCTGATGGACTGCTTCTACACGGCGGTGCCGATCGTGCGCAAGACGCGGCTGCACTTCCACGAGTTCATGCGCGAGGTGCACCGGCAGCTTGCGGACCTGCAGGGGACGGTCAATCCGCTCGACGCGCTCGGGGAGCTGATCTCCCGGCGCTACCGCCTGATCTGCTTCGACGAATTCCACGTCGCCGACATCACCGACGCGCTGATCCTGCACCGGCTGCTCGATTCGCTGTTCGCCAATGGCGTGGGCTTCGTCACCACGTCCAACTTCAAGCCCGACGACCTGTACCCGGACGGCCTCCATCGCGACCGCATCCTGCCGGCCATCGCACTGCTCAACGACAAGCTGGAAGTGGTCGACGTCGACAACGGCGTCGACTATCGCGCGCGGACGATGGAAACCGTGCGAACGTTCATCACGCCGCTCGGCCCGCAGGCGGACGCCGAGATGGACGAGGCGTTCACGCGCCTGGCGGAATCGAAGGACGAGGACCCGGTGCTGCACATCGAGGCGCGCGAGATCCGCGCGCGGCGCAAGGCGGGCGGCGTGGCGTGGTTCGATTTCCGCACCCTGTGCGGCGGCCCGCGCTCGCAGAACGACTACCTGGAGATCGCCACGCAGTTCCACACCGTGCTGCTGTCCGATGTCCCGCAGATGCCGCCCCGCATGGCGTCCGAAGCGCGGCGGTTCACGTGGCTGGTCGACGTGCTATACGATCGCCGCGTGAAGCTGGTCATGTCGGCGGCCGTGCCGCCGGAGGCGTTGTACATCGAAGGCCCGCTGGCCCACGAATTCCCGCGCACGGTGTCGCGCCTGACGGAGATGCAATCCGCGGAGTTCCTGGGCCTGCAGCACCGGATGGTCGACACGCACCTCACATGAAAAGATTCCTGCCCCTTGCCGCCATGTGCTTTTGCGCAGGAGCGCTCGCGCAGCAGTCGCAGGAAGACGCGTCGGTGACCGCCGAGCGCGCGCGGCTCAAGGCCGAGCGCCAGAAGGTGGAAGCGCAGTTCGCCGCCGAGGAGAAGACTTGCTACCGCAAGTTCGCAGTCAACGATTGCCTCGCCACCGCGCGCGCCAAGCGCCGCACGGCGGTCGACGACCTGCGCCGCCAGGAAATCGCGCTCAACGATGCGGAGCGCAAGCGCAAGGCCGCCGAGCGGCGCCAGGAGATCGACCAGAAGGAAGCAACCCAGCGCCAGCGCGGGGAAGGCGCACAGGCGAAGCCACCGCCGGATGGCAGCCGGGAGCTGCGCTCCAGCGAACGCGCGGCCGGCCGCGCCGCCCAGGCCGCGAGCAGCGCGCAAAAGGCGGCCGAACGCGACAGGGAAGTGCAAAAACGCCAGGCCGATATCGCGGCATCGAAGCAGCGCCGCGAGACGGACGCCGCCAAGAACGCGCGCGAACACGCGCAGCATGTCCTCGATGCGAAGGAGCGCGAGGAGAAGATGCGCCAGCGCCTCGCCGACAAGGCCAAGGCGCCGGCCAGCTCGCTGAAGGACCCGGGTTAGCCTTCCAGCGGCTCGAGCTTCACGATCGCGAGCGACATGTTGTCGCCGCCGCCGCGCCCGCGCGAGCGCGCCTTCTCGATCAGGAACTCGGACGCTTCCCGCGCCGACAGCGAAGACAGGACCGATCCGAGCTCGGTCGGCGAGAAATAGTGCCACACACCGTCGCTGCAACACATCAGGACGTCGCCCGGTCGCAGCTGCGGGATGAAGTGATGGTCCATCGGCGGGTCGTCCTCGGCGCCGAGGCAGCCCATCAGGATGTTCGACTGGGGGTGGACGTTGGCCTCTTCCTCGGTCAGCTCGCCACGGTCCACCAGCGTCTGCACGTACGAATGATCCATCGTGCGCTTCACGAGCCGGCCGTTGTGGAAGTAGTAGATGCGCGAGTCGCCGGCATGGATCCAGTGGCAGTCGCCGCTGGGATTGATGATGAACCCGGCGATCGTGCTGTGCGGCTCCTGCTCCGCGGAGATCGCGGTCAGCTTGATGACGATGTGCGACTCCTGCACGATCTGCTTGAGCACCTCGCCCGCGTCGTCATGGTCGGGCGAGTAGCGGTCGAACAGCTGCTTGGCCGTCATCATCACCTGGTCCGACGCCTTGCGCCCGCCGCTGCGCCCGCCCATGCCGTCCGCCACGATCGCCATGATGCAGCCGGGCACGCGCGAATGCGAGACGAGCGCGACCTGGTCCTGCTGGTATTCGCGATCGCCCTTGTGGATGCCCGTGGAGGCCGTCAGTCGGTAACCCTTGCTCATGCTCCGCCTTGTCAGGCCCGGCCGGCGGCGAAAGCGCTCGATCCAGACAACTGAAAGGCTTATTATCAACGCTGCCGAGCAAAAGGCGCATGTCTTGGAATCCAACCTGCATTCGCCCGAGCGCCTCCTCATCGAGCTGCGCATGGAGCACGCGGACCTGGACGCGTTGATCGACCGGGCCGGCCTCGAGCACCCGGTCGACGAACTCATGATGCGCAGGCTCAAGAAGCGGCGCCTGCTGCTGCGCGACCAGATCGCGAAGCTGGAGCTGCAGCTCGACCCGAAGGAACCCGCCTGAGACCATGACATTGCAAGACCCGGTTCGCGAATCGTTCGCGGCGGGCGGCGTGCTGTCGCGCGCTGCCGAGCAATACCGCCCGCGCGCCGGCCAGACCGAGATGGCGCTTGCCGTCGCGCGCACCATCGAGCACGGCGGCGCGCTGGTCGTCGAAGCCGGCACGGGCGTCGGCAAAACCTTTTCCTACCTCGTGCCGGCGTTGCTGTCCGGCGAACGCGTGCTGCTGTCGACTGCGACCAAGACGCTGCAGGACCAATTGCATGGCCGCGACCTGCCGCGCCTGGCCGAGGCGCTGGGCTTGCCGGTGCGCACCGCGCTCCTGAAGGGCCGGGCGAGCTACCTGTGCCTGCATCGCATGGACGCCGCGCGCCGCGACGCGACGTTCGACCGCACGCAATTGCGCGCGCTCGCGAAGATCGAGCAGTGGTCGCAGGTCACGCGCACCGGCGACCTGGCCGAACTGCCGGGGCTGGACGAGCGCTCTGCGCTGATCCCGCTGGTGACGTCGACGCGCGAGAACTGCCTCGGCGCGCAGTGCCCCAAGTTCCGCCAGTGCCATGTGAACCAGGCGCGCAAGGAAGCGCTGGCGGCGGACGTGGTCGTGATCAACCATCACCTGTTCTTCGCCGACCTCGCGGTGCGCGAATCGGGCATGGCCGAACTGCTCCCGACGGTGCGCGTCGCGGTCTTCGATGAGGCTCACCAGCTCAACGAAACGGGCGTGCAGTTCCTCGGCGCGCAACTGACGACCGGGCAACTGCTCGACTTCGCACGCGACATCCTCGGGGCCGGCCTGCAGCTGGCACGCGGGCTGGCCGACTGGCAGCTCGTCGTTTCGTCCGTCGAGCACGGTGCGCGTGAGTTGCGGCTGGCCGCGGGCAGGACCGCGACGGGCTCGCGTTTGCGATGGGCCGGGGAGGCGCCGGACGGCGTGGACCGGGATGCGTGGCACGGCGCGCTGTCGCAGGTGAGGGAGTCCCTGTCGCTGGCGTCGGCGGCGCTCGCCACGGTTTCCGAGATCGCTCCCGATTTCGAACGCCTGATCGAACGCGCGCACGAGCTGTCCGCGCGTGCCGAACGCTTCGCGCAGGAGTGCGAGCCCGACCGCGTTCGCTGGGTCGACGGCGGCACGCAGTTGCGCCTCGTCGAATCGCCGCTGGACATCGCCAGCGCCGTGCGCGAGAAGCTGCTTCGCGAAGGGCAGGCCGATGCGTCGACGCGCTCGTGGATCTTCACGTCCGCGACGCTGGGAGACGACGACCGGCTTTCATGGTTCACGGAGCCTTGCGGCCTGGCGGATGCCGACGTGCTGCGCGTCGGCAGCCCATTCGACTACGCGGCGCAGGCGGCGGTCTATGTGCCGCGCGAGCTGCCGCGTCCGAATGATCCCGGCCACAGCAGTGCCGTCGCGAAGCTCGTGGCGCAGGGCGCGGCGGCGCTGGGCGGACGCACGATGGTGCTGACGACGACGCTGCGCGCGCTGCGCGCGATCGGCGAGGAGTTGCAGGCGCGCTTCGCCCATTCCGGCGAGCTCGAAATCCTGGTGCAGGGCCAGTGGCCCAAGCGCCGGCTCATCGAGCGGTTCCGCGAAGGCGATTCCGCCGGCCGGCCGGGTTGCATCCTGGTGGCGTCCGCCTCGTTCTGGGAGGGCGTGGACGTGCCCGGAGAAGCGCTGCAGCTCGTCGTCATCGACAAGCTGCCGTTCCCGCCGCCGAACGACCCGCTCGTCGAGGCGCGGTCGCAGCGGCTCGAATCGCAGGGCCGCAACGCGTTCAACGAGTATTTCGTCGCCGAAGCCGCGGTTGCGCTCAAGCAGGGCGCGGGCCGGCTGATCCGCCGCGAGAGCGACCGCGGCGTGCTCGCCGTGTGCGACACGCGGCTGGCGACGATGAGTTATGGCCGGCGACTGATGGCGGCGTTGCCGCCGATGCGCAGGCTCGAATCGCAGGAGGACTGGAAAGACGCCCTGGAGGCGCTCACCAGAACTTCCACCACGGTCCCTGTTTCGCCTTGAGGCCGCTCGCCAGGTACTGGCTGTTCGGGTAGCTCTTGGCCATGACGCGGCGCGTGTCCTCGGCGAGCTTGGTCATGCCGAGCGCTTCGTACGAGCGGATCATGATGTACAGCGCTTCCTCGATCGCGGGCACTTCCTGGTAATCCGTGACCGCGGACTGCGCGCGATTGATCGCCGCGACGTAAGCGCCGCGCGTGTAGTAGTAGCGCGCCACGTGCACTTCGTACGCCGCCAGCGAATCCACGATGTAGCGCATGCGTGAGCGCGCATCGTTGCTGTACTTGGAGTCCGGGAAGCGCGTGACGAGTTCGCGGAACGACTCGAACGATTCCTTCGCGGCCTTCTGGTCGCGCTCCGACAGGTCCTGGCGCGTGATGAACGACAGCGGCCCGAGGTTGTCGTTGAAGTTCACGATGCCCTTGAGGTACAGCGCGTAGTCGACCGCGGGGCTGGCCGGGTGCTGCTTCAGGAAGCGATCCAGCGTGGCGAGCGCGGCGGCCTGGTCATTGCCTTTGTATTGCGAGTAGGCCTTCTCCAGCTGGGCCTGCTGCGCGAGCGGCGTGCCGGCGGCGCGGCCCTCGAGCTTCTCGAGGATAGGCACGGCCTTGTCCCAGTTGCCCGAGCCCATCTCGTCGTGCGCGTCGGCGTAGAGTTTCTGCGGGCTCGCATTCGCTTCCTTGTCCTCGCTCGAGAAGATCGAGCAGCCGGCCGCCAGCAGGGCAAGCGCGAGGACGCCGGCCGCCGCAAGGGCACGCCGTGTCGATTCGGGGAACAGATTTTGCATCACGCTGCGGATCATAAATCAGGGGGATGAACGCAGGACGGCCGACTTGCGCGCGAGCATGCGCGTGCCTTGCGGCGCGGCGATCACGAACTGGATCTGGAACGTCGTGTCGGGCAGGTCGAAGGCGGCATGCACGTCGACGGCTTGCCCCGCAGGCGCGGCAGGCACTTCGGTGCGCGCGAAGACGCGATGGTCGGGCCCGCCGCTCACATGCATCGTGGCGGGTGCGGCGCCCGGCGCGGGGCCGTCGGGATATTCGACGGTCATCGACAGTTCGTGATGCCCGGCAGGCAGGGCCGTGTAAGGCCCGAAGACGAGCGCGCCGCCGCGGCCTTCGGAGTCGAACCACGTTTCGCCGTTGCGCTGCACCGGTTTCCCGATGCTCGTGAGGAGCCGGTTCAGGCGCTCGGGCCATGCGGCCACATGGATTTGCTCGATACGCCGACGCAGTCCGGCTGCGTCCGGCGCCCGGTCCGCGCGGCGCGCTTCGAACCACCAGATGAACGAGCGATCGAGGTCGCCGCGCGACTCGAGCGCGCGGCGGCGCAGCGGCCAGGCGCCCTTCGTCGTCATTTCGGCGAAGGGCAGCGTCTCGCCGCCACCGGTTTCGCAAAGCCACAGGCCGATCCCGCGCGTGACATCGAAGCCCGCCAGCGCGAGCAGCTCGCGCGCTTCGGCGGGCGTGAACTCGATCGTGTGTTCCGGGTGGCTCCAGTTCAGGCGGGCGGTGATGCGCCGATTGGGGCTGTCGACGACGATCAGGCCGCCGGGTTTCAGGACCCGATGGCTTTCGAGCAGGAAGTTCGCCACGTCATCCCGCCAGAGGTGTTCGATGTTCTGCCCCGAGAACAGGATGTCGGCCGACGCATCCGCCACGGCTTCCATGTTGCCGGCCGTGTTCGCTATCCATGCGGTGTTCGGTGGCAGGTCCCCGGGTTTCGGCGAATAGAACTCGATGCCCGTGTGCAGTTGCGGCGCGCACTTGTCCGCGATCCAGTCGAAGTACCACTTGCCTGCGCAGCCCACGCTCACGAAATGCGCGGCGCCCTGCGGCAGTTGCGCCAGCGCCTGGCCGCGCAGGAAGTGCAGGAGTTCGTTGACGTCGGGCTTGTCGATCCCGGTCGCGCCGATGGTTGCGAATGCTTCGCGCAGCGCGGCCAATTCGTCTTCGGGCGGCGTTGCGGGTGCGGTCGCGCGGCGCGCGAGCCACGCACGCCACCACGTGCGCACGGGCTCGGCGATGGAACGCGGCAGCATTCGCATCACCGACCGGCCGGCGTCGATGATCAGCGGAGGAAACGGTTCGGGCACGGTGGGGGCGCGCCCATAATCGGACATCGATGCCGGAGCGCGCGTGTGACGACAGAAGAGGGCGATGATAAGCGGGCAGCAACGTGGGACGACGCATTCGAGCCCGAAGGCGAGGTGCGCGCGTTCACCGTGCAGCTGGATGCGCACGGCGAGCGTCTGGACCGCGCATTGGCCGGCGTCGTGCCCGAGTTCTCGCGCAGTTACGTGCAGCAGTTGATCGACCAGGGAGCGGTCACGCTCGGCGGGCGTGTCGTGACGCGCTCCGCGCATCGCGTGAAAGCTGGCGATGCGGGAGCGATCGAGCTGCGCCCGACACCGCAGAGCCAGGCGTTCAAGCCCGAGCCCGTGCCGATCGATGTCGTGTACGAAGACGAGCACCTGCTGGTCGCCGACAAGCCCGCGGGCCTGGTCGTGCATCCGGCCGCCGGCAACTGGAGCGGCACGCTGCTCAATGGCTTGCTCGCGCGCGATCCGCAGGCCGCGGCGCTGCCGCGCGCCGGCATCGTGCACCGGCTCGACAAGGACACCAGCGGCCTGATGGTCGTCGCGCGCACGCGAGCGGCGATGGACGCGCTCGTGCGGATGATCGCCGCCCGCGACGTGTCGCGCCAGTACCTCGCGCTCGCGCACAGGCAGTGGCAGGGCGCCGCGACGCGCACGGTCGACGCGCCGATCGGCCGCGACCCGCGCAATCGCCTGCGCATGGCCGTCGTCGACAGCGGCAAGCCGGCCGTCACCAGCTTCGAGTTGCTTTGCAACGCGTCCGCCGGCTGCTTCGTGCGTGCGTCCCTCCACACGGGGCGCACTCACCAGATCCGCGTGCACATGGCGCACATCGGCCATCCGCTGGTCGCCGACGTCCTCTACGGAGGGACACACGCCGCCGGGCTCACGCGCCAGGCACTGCATGCTTTCCGCCTCGCATTCGTCCATCCGGTCACGGGCGTGTCGCTCGAATTCCACGCCCCGCTGCCTGCTGACTTGCGATTGGCATTGACGGCATGGAGCGTGCGCTACAATGATTTCGAAAGGCCATAGGGCCTCGCCCGCAATCCCGCCGGGCACGCGCTGCCGAACGTGACGTTCGCGCGCCCCTCGCTTCAGTCGCCGCAAGGCGCCACCTGTGGAACGGCCACAAGCATGAATACGACGGATGCCAGGCGCGTCCTCGAAACCGCGTTGATCTGCTCGCCGCAGCCGCTGTCGGTGCGCGAGCTGCGCATCCTGTTCGACGACGAGCTGGGTGCGGACACGATCAAGTCGCTGCTGGGGGAATTGCAGGACGAGTGGACGCAAAGGGGCGTGGAGCTGGTGCAGGTCGCCAATGGCTGGCGCTTCCAGAGCCGGCCGCAGATGCGTGAGTACCTCGACCGCCTCAATCCCGAGAAGCCCCCGAAGTACACGCGCGCCGTGCTGGAGACGCTGGCGATCATCGCGTACCGCCAGCCCGTCACGCGTGGCGACATGGAGGAGATCCGCGGCGTCACGATCAACACGCAGATTCTCAAGCAGCTCGAGGACCGCGGCTGGGTCGAAGTGATCGGCCATCGCGAAGCCGCGGGGCGCCCCGCGCTGTTCGCGACGACGAGGCAGTTCCTCGACGACCTGGGCATCGCTTCGCTCGACCAGCTGCCGATGCTCGAGAGCCCGGCGCAGCAGGCCGACCTGATGAATTCGCTGGCGCAGGCCGGCGCTGCCGCGCAGCCCGAACTCGCCATCGACACGCCGCCCACCGAAACCGAGCCGGACAACGTGCCCGGCGACGACGGGCCGGAAGACGCCCAGCAAGCCGAATTCACTTCGCCATGAACGAACCCCATCCGGACGAGCCTCGCGCACCCGCGAGCGACGACGAGCAGCAGCAGGACCCGGGGCAGCGCTCGCCCGAAGCTGCCGCACGTGAAGACGAGCCGGATTCTGGCGACGGCGACGACGACTACGACGAGGACTACGACGACGACGACGAATCGCCGGGCGAAGGCCGCGGCGCGTCCGGGCCGAGGGCTGCCGAGCCCGAGCTGCCGCCGGTGAGCTTCGCCGACGTCGTGTCCGGCGATTTCGACCAGCAGGCGGAGGGCGAGGCGGCGTCGCCCAAGCGCGTCCTCGCGCCCCAGCCCGAAACGCCCAAGCTCCACAAGGTCCTCGCCCAGGCCGGCCTCGGCTCGCGACTGGAGATGGAGCAGCTCATCATGGAGGGGCGCATCTCGGTCAACAACGAGCCCGCCCACATCGGCCAGCGCATCCAGTTCGGCGACCAGATCAAGGTCAACGGCAAGCCCATCCGCGTGCGCATCGCGCCGCCGCCGCCGCGCGTCATCGCGTACCACAAGCCCGCAGGCGAGGTCGTGACGCACGACGATCCCCAGAACCGTCCAACGGTGTTCCGCAAGCTGCCGAAGGTGCAGCAAGGCAAGTGGCAATCGGTGGGGCGCCTGGACCTCAACACGGAAGGCCTGCTGCTCTTCACGAATTCCGGCGAACTCGCGAACCGGCTCATGCATCCGCGCTTCGGCCTCGAACGCGAATACGCGGTGCGCGTGTTGGGCGCCATCAGCAACGAAGAAAAGCAGCGCCTGCTCGAAGGCATCGACCTCGAGGATGGGCGGGCGCAGTTCGGCTCGATCGAAGAAGGCGGCGGCGAAGGCGCGAACACCTGGTACCGCGTGACGATCTCCGAAGGCCGCAACCGCGAAGTGCGGCGCATGTTCGAGGCGCTCGGGCACGCTGTGAGCCGGCTGATCCGCATCCGCTACGGCAGGGTGATGCTGCCGCGCGGCCTCAAGCGCGGCGCGTGGGTGGAACTCGACGATCGCGACCTGCGTGCGCTCACGCAAGCCGCGGGTGTGGAAGCCCGTGCCGACAACAACGGCCAGGGCGAAGCCGGCAGCCGCAAGCGCCGCCGCGGCGGGCGCGGTGGCAACAAGGATGGCCAGCGGTTCCAGCAGCCGCCAGGCCAGCAAGGACAGC
This sequence comes from Ramlibacter sp., assembly GCA_036561125.1. GTDB lineage: Bacteria > Pseudomonadota > Gammaproteobacteria > Burkholderiales > Burkholderiaceae_C > Ramlibacter. Next base: position 11,131 of record DATBPW010000055.1, read on the forward strand.
AGCGGCGCCGGCAGGGCGGCCAAGGCGGGCAGGGCGGGCAAGGCGGCAGTGGTGGCAATGGCGGCCAGCCCGACCCGATGCGCACGTCATTCGGCTACATCGGCGCCGACAGCTTCACGCGCCAGCGCCAGGGTCCGGGTGGCGGCGGTGGCGGTGGCGGCAGCAGTGGTGGTGGCGGCGGCGGCGGGCAGCGCGGCCGCGGCAAGCGCGGCGGCCGCGGGCGCTAATCACCGCTCCCACGAAAGTGTCACGCCCGCAAGCTAAAATTGCGGGCTTTGCCGAACTTTTGCCGGCGACGAGACCCCAATTCCCCAGCTTCCAGGAAGAACACAAATGGCATTCGAACGCACCCTCTCCATCATCAAGCCCGACGCGGTGGCCAAGAACGTCATCGGCCAGATCTACGCGCGTTTCGAAGCGGCGGGCCTGAAGATCATCGCCGCGAAGATGGCGCACCTCTCGCGCCGCGAGGCCGAGCAGTTCTATGCCGTGCACAAGGAGCGCCCGTTCTTCAAGGACCTCGTCGAGTTCATGATCTCCGGCCCGGTGATGATCCAGGTGCTCGAAGGCGAAGGCGCCATCCTGAAGAACCGCGACCTGATGGGCGCGACCGACCCGAAGAAGGCCGCGGCCGGCACGATCCGCGCCGATTTCGCATCGAGCATCGATGCGAATGCGGTGCACGGCTCCGACGCGCCCGAGACCGCCGCCGTGGAAGTCGCGTTCTTCTTCCCCGGGATGAACATCCACTCGCGCTGAGCGCGCAATGAGATGACGGCCAACCTCCTCGACTTCGACCTCGAAGGTCTGGCCGCGTTCGTCGAAAGCCTCGGCGAGAAGCGCTTCCGCGCGACCCAGCTGTTCCGCTGGATCCACCAGCGCGGCGCGCACGACTTTTCGCAGATGTCCGATCTCGCGAAGTCCCTGCGCGGCAAGCTCGCCACCTCCGCACGCATCGAAGGGCTGCCGGTCGTCTCGCAGCAGGAATCGGCCGACGGCACGATCAAGTGGCTGTTCGACGTCGGCGGCGGCGATGCCGTCGAAGCCGTCTTCATCCCGGAGGACGATCGCGGCACGCTGTGCGTGTCGTCGCAGGCGGGCTGCGCGGTCGGCTGCCGTTTCTGCTCCACGGGGCACCAGGGGTTCTCGCGCAACCTCACCACGGGCGAAATCGTCGCGCAGCTGTGGTTCGCCGAGCACTTCCTGCGCAAGCACCTCGGCACGACCGAGCGCGTGATCTCCAACGTCGTGATGATGGGGATGGGCGAGCCGCTGCAGAACTATTCGGCGCTGGTGCCCGCGTTGCGCACGATGCTCGACGACCATGGCTACGGCTTGTCGCGCCGGCGCGTGACCGTGTCCACGTCCGGCATGACGCGCATCATCGACCGCCTCGCGCGCGACTGCCCCGTGGCGCTCGCAGTGTCGCTGCATGCGCCGAACGACGCGCTGCGCGACGCGCTCGTGCCCCTGAACCGCAAGCACCCGCTCGATGACCTGATGGAGACTTGCAAGCGCTACCTCGAATTCGCGCCGCGCGACTTCATCACCTTCGAGTACTGCATGCTCGATGGCGTGAACGACCAGCCCGAACACGCGCGTGAACTGGTCGCGCTGGTGCGGCGGTGGGACATCAACTGCAAGCTGAACCTGATCCCGTTCAACCCGTTCCCCCAATCGGGGCTGACGCGTTCTCCCCACAGCCGGGTGCTGGCATTCGCGAAAATGCTGGGTGATGCTGGTATCGTCACCACTGTGCGCAAGACGAGGGGCGACGACATCGCCGCGGCGTGCGGGCAGCTCGCCGGCGACGTCAAGGATCGCACCGGCGTGGCCGGGCGCATGGCCCGCCAGCGCACCGTGATGCTGCAACCCGTGCCGGCCGGCGAGGCCGCCACGCCGAAGGAGACATGAGGATGACGAGGACGGCCCGGGCGATCGCGGCCGTGCAGCTGCTTGCAGCATGCGCGGGTCTCACGGCGGTGTTCATGGTGGCGGGATGCGCGTCGCAGGACACGAGCAGCGCCAGCAGCGCCGAGCTGGAAACCCCTTCCGACGAATCCCCCACGCGCCGGCGCGCGCGCATCCGCCTGGAACTCGCCTCGGGCTATTTCGCCGAAGGCAAGACCGAAGTCGCGCTCGACGAGGTCAAGCAGGTGATCGCGATCGATCCCTCCTTTGCACCGGCCTACGACCTGCGCGGGCTGATCCTGATGCGCTTGAACGACAACAAGGCCGCCGAGGACAGCTTCCGCCGCGCGATTTCGCTCAGCCCGCGCGACCCCAACGTGCACCACAACCTCGGCTGGCTGATGTGCGAGCAGCGCCGCTACAAGGAAGCGCAGCAGGCGTTCGACGTGGCGATGGCGAACCCCATGTACACGGGCCGCGCCAAGACGTTGCTCGCGCAGGGCGTGTGCGAAGCGCGCTCCGGCCGCGAGGCGGATGCCGAAAAAAGCCTGTCGCGCTCCTACGAACTCGATCCCGCGAACCCGGTCACGGGCTACAGCCTCGCGAAGCTGCTGTACCAGCGTGGGGACAACCAGAAGGCGCTGTTCTACATCCGCCGCCTGAACAACAGCGAACTGGCGAACGCCGAGTCGCTGTGGCTCGGCATCAAGGTCGAGCGCCGCATGAAAAACACCATCGCGATGCGGCAGCTCGGCGACGTGCTGAGGAGCCGCTTTGGCGGCTCGCCGCAGGCGGCCGCGTACGAGCGCGGGGCGTTCGATGAGTGAAGTGGCGGTGGCGCCGCTCGAGGAGCAGCAGCAACAGCAGGAACAGCCGGTTTCCGCCGGGACGCTGCTGCGGCGCGCGCGCGAAGCGGCCGGCATGCACGTCGCGGCAGTTGCCGTCGCGCTGAAAGTGCCGGTGCGCAAGCTCGAAGCGCTCGAAGCCGGCCGCCTCGAGGAGCTCGGCGATGCGGTGTTCGTGCGCGGCCTCGCGTCGAGCGTGTGCCGCACCCTGAAGGTCGATCCGCAACCGGTGCTCGAGCGGCTGCCGCAAACGGCCGCGCCGCGCCTCGTGCGGGACACCGACGGATTGAACGCGCCGTTTCGCGCGCCCGGCGACGGCGTTCCGCCCACGTGGATCGACCGTGTGCGCCAGCCCGTGCCGGCAGTCGTGATCGCGCTCGTGGCGGCCGCGGTGATCGTCTATTTCCTGCCCGCGACGCTGCGCGAGGAGAAGGTCGAATCGACGCCTGTCGTGGCGGCGACGGCACCTGCGCCGGCGCCCACGCCTGCCGTGATCGAGACTGTGTCGCCGGCACCCGCGGAGACCGCCGGTGCGGGGCCCGCAACGGTGCCCATCGCGAAAGCGGAGCCCGCAGCCGCGAAAGCGGAGCCCGCAGCCGCGAAACCGGAACCTGCTCCCGCCGTGCAAGCCTCCGTGGCCGCACCGGCCACCGGCATTGTCGTGGTTCACGCGAAAGGCGAATCATGGGTCGAGGTCGTCGACGCGAAAGGCGTCGTGGCGCTGCGCAAGCTGATGCAGGCCGGTGAATCCGCGGGCGCCGACGGCGCGCTGCCGCTCACGGTCACCATCGGCCGCGCCGACATGACCGATGTGGAAGTGCG
>DATBPW010000056.1:0-2032 GCA_036561125.1 Ramlibacter sp.
TGCGGCCGCAATACCCGTTCGACCCGCGCGAGCGCTGGAAACCGCGCTTCTGAACCGCGGCCCGCTAGCCGAACGCGCGCACGAGGCCGTACGCCACCGCGGCGATCGCCGCCGCTCCCAGCGCGAGCATCACGTAGGCGCCCTTCACGATGTTGCGGATTTCCTGCTTGATCTGCGCGCGGTCGTTGACGTTGGGGAACGGCGTCGCCGGCTGCGGCACGCCGAGGAAGCCGCACAGCGGCGCCCAGCCCTCTTCCACCGAAAACACCAGCAGCTTTTCCGGCGGCACCGCGGCCTTCACGTCGGCGATGTGCTGGTGGTACTCGGCAATCGCCTTCGCGCGATCGGTCATCGTGCCCTTGTGCGAGCGCTGCCAGATCAGCTTGCGGCTCATGTCGCCGAACTTGCGGCCGAACGGCGTGAGCGCCTCCAGCACCTTGAACTGCCACATCACCTCGGTGAAGTAGATCGTGTCCATCGTGCTGTCGTACCACGCGTCCGCGCCGCGCGGGTGCACCGTCAGCACCACCTTCGCGTCGGGATAGGCCGCCATCAACTCGCGCCAGACGCAGCACGCGGGGTTGTCGACCGCGGCCGTGTAGCGCGCGAACACCTGCTCCCAGTCGTGCTGCTGCCCGGCGGGGCTGTTGGCCACCTTGTGCCAGAAGTCCAGGTGCGACTTGTTCGCCGGGTTCTTCAGCACCTCGATCATGTGATAGCAGGGAAAGCCGAGCTGGCCCAGCGCGGTGTACAGCGACATCGTCCCCGTGCGGCCGTAACCGGCGCCGATCACCTTGAGTGCCACTTGCCTTCTCCTGTCGTTCTGCGAAGCGCGGCAGTATGCTTCAATTTCGTTTCGGGGTGTACCCGGTCAGTGCACGGTCAGGGCGGCCGTGCGGCAATGACAGGCATGAAGCAGATCCTCGTCGCGGGCGGGCCAGCCGGAGTCCGGTTGCTGTCGAGCGCGGTGTCGGGGCAGGCCGATATCGAGTCGGCCGCTTCGCTCGATGCGGCGGTCGATCGCGCGCATGCGCATCCCGACGTGATCGCCTGCGAGATGAGCTTCGACGACTCGCGCATGTTCGAACTGGTCGAGGCGCTCAAGGCCGACGCGGACATGCGCGACATCCCGGTGGTTTGCTTCCGCACGAAGGTGGGCACCCTGCCCGCCGCGTTCGTCTCGCGCGCGACGCTCGCGCTGCAGGCGCTGGGCGTCGCGGCCTTCATCGACGTCGTGCAGCTGTCGGCGCAGGTCGGCGCGGACAGCGCCGTGGCCCAGCTCGGGCAGGCGATCTCGCGTTATCTCTGACGCGCCGGCTCAGCGCGACGCCGTCCGCACCTGCGTGGCGGCTTCGGCGTCGATCGCCTTTTGCACCGCGCGGTAGAACTGCTCGCGCGCGGGGCTGGCGACCTTGTCGGTGGCGCCGCCGCCCCAGTCCGCGTTGGACACGATGACGAGCTTGCGTTTCGGGTCGATGAAGATGCCCTGCCCGAAGATGCCGCGCGCCGCGAAGCTGCCGTCGTCGTAGGTCCACCAGAAATAGCCGTAGCCGATCCCGGGCAGCACCGTGTCGACGTGCTTCGTCGTCGCTTCCTGCAACCAGCCGTCGGGCACGATGCTCTTGCCGCCGGCACTCGCGCCATTCAGGATGAAAAGCCCGAAGCGCGCGTAGTCGTGCGGCGAGGCCTGCACGCAGCAGCCGCTGATCTCCTGGCCCGTCTTGCTCACGATCCAAGTCGCGGGCTGCTCCATGCCCGCGGGCACCCAGATCTTTTCGGACAGGTAAGTCGCGAGCGGCTTGCCGGTGGCCTTCGTGAGCAGCACGCCGACCAGGTTCGTCTCGCCCGTGCTGTAGTGCCACTTGGTGCCCGCGGGCACGTCGCGCGGCAGCTTGCGCAGGTAGCTCACGATCGCCTCGACGCCGGGCTCGGGCTTGTGGTTGTTGAACTGCGCGACGTCCGACTTCGGGTCGGCATAGTCCTCGTTCCACTTCACGCCCGACGTCATCGTGAGCAACTGGCGGATCGACAC
>DATBPW010000057.1:0-15888 GCA_036561125.1 Ramlibacter sp.
CTGCAAGGCGCGTTCGTGCAGCGGGTACAGCGACTTCTCCGATTGCCAGAAGTGGAACGACGTGCCGAGGTTGCGCTGCAGCGCGGCCCGCACGTTCTCCAGCACCGTCATGTGCGGGAACACCGCGGAGATCTGGAACGACCGCACGATCCCGCGCCGCGCGGTCTGGGCGGGCTTCTCGTGCGTGATGTCGACGCCGTTGTACGTGATCGTGCCGCGCGTAGGCGCGAGGAATTTCGTGAGCAGGTTGAAAAAGGTCGTCTTGCCGGCGCCGTTCGGGCCGATCAGGGCGTGGATGTCGCCGCGACGCACGTTCAAGTCGACGTTGTTGACCGCCACGAAGCCCTTGAACTCCTTGGTCAGCCCTTTCGTCTCCAGAATGATTTCGCCCGGCAATTCGTTCCCCGCAAAGCCACGCGCACCGGGCCACCCACTGGCCCGGCGCGAGTGGGCGAATGCTAGAAACTCGTGTTGCAGCGCGGTAGCGGGTAAAACCTTAGAAGGTTTTGCTTTCGGCGTGAGGCTGTCGGAAGGCTGACATTCCCGGCGATGCGGGACGGCGATCGGCGACGCCGATGCGCCTCACATGCTGCGCCGGTATTGCCCGCCCACTTCGAACAGCGCGTTCGTGATCTGGCCCAGCGAGCACACGCGCACCGCGTCCATCAGCACCTCGAAGACGTTCCGGTTGTCGATCACCGCCTGGCGCAGGCGCTCGAGCATCGCCGGCGCATCCTTCGCGTTGCGCGAGTGGAAGTCATGCAGGCGCTTGAGCTGGCTTTGCTTTTCTTCTTCGGTCGAACGGGCGAGTTCCAGCTTCTCGGGGACGGCATCGCCGTGCGGGTTGCGGAACGTGTTGACGCCGATGATCGGGTACTCGCCCGTGTGCTTGAGCATCTCGTAGTGCATCGACTCGTCCTGGATGCGGCCGCGCTGGTAGCCGGTCTCCATCGCGCCGAGCACGCCGCCGCGTTCGGCGATGCGCTCGAATTCGGCCAGCACGGCTTCCTCGACGAGCTCGGTGAGCTCTTCGATGATGAACGCGCCCTGGCTGGGGTTCTCGTTCTTCGCCAGGCCCCACTCGCGGTTGATGATCAGCTGGATCGCCATCGCGCGGCGCACGGACTCTTCCGTCGGCGTGGTGATCGCTTCGTCGTACGCGTTGGTGTGCAGCGAGTTGCAGTTGTCGTAGACGGCGATCAGCGCTTGCAGCGTCGTGCGGATGTCGTTGAACGCGATCTCCTGCGCGTGCAGCGACCGGCCCGACGTCTGGACGTGGTACTTGAGCTTCTGGCTGCGCTCGTTGGCGCCGTACTTCTCCTTCATCGCCACGGCCCAGATTCGGCGCGCGACGCGGCCCAGCACCGTGTACTCCGGGTCCATGCCGTTGGAGAAGAAGAACGACAGGTTCGGCGCGAAGTCGTCGATGTGCATGCCGCGCGCGAGGTACGCTTCGACGAACGTGAAGCCGTTGGACAGCGTGAACGCAAGCTGCGAGATCGGGTTCGCGCCCGCTTCGGCGATGTGGTAGCCGGAGATCGACACGGAATAGAAGTTGCGCACGTTGTGGTGGACGAAATATTCCTGGATGTCGCCCATCACCTTCAGCGAGAACTCGGTGGAGAAGATGCAGGTGTTCTGGCCCTGGTCTTCCTTGAGGATGTCGGCCTGCACCGTGCCGCGCACGTTCGCGAGCACCCATTCCCTGATCTTCGCGAGTTCCGTCGGCGTCGGCTCGCGGCCGTTGTCCTGCCTGAACTTCGCGACCTGCTGGTCGATCGCGGTGTTCATGAACATCGCGAGGATCGTCGGCGCGGGGCCGTTGATCGTCATCGACACCGAAGTCGTCGGGCTGCACAGGTCGAAGCCCGAGTACAGCACCTCCATGTCGTCGAGCGTGGCGATCGACACGCCCGAGTTGCCGACCTTGCCGTAGATGTCCGGGCGCAGGTCGGGTTCGTTGCCGTAGAGCGTGACCGAATCGAACGCGGTCGACAGGCGCTTGGCCGGCATGCCTTCGGACAGCAGCTTGAAGCGGCGGTTCGTGCGGAACGGGTCACCTTCGCCCGCGAACATGCGCGTCGGGTCTTCGTTCTCGCGCTTGAACGCGAACACGCCCGCCGTGTACGGGAAGCTGCCCGGCACGTTCTCGAGCATCAGCCACTTGAGGATCTCGCCGTGGTCCTCGAACTGCGGCAGCGACACCTTGCGGATCGTCGTGCCGGAAAGCGTCTTCGTCGTGAGCGCGGTGCGGATTTCCCGGTCGCGGATCTTCACGACGTACTCGTCGCCCGCGTACGCCTTCTGCATGTCCGGCCACTGCTGCAGCAAATGCAGCGCGTCCTTGTCGATCTTCGAGAGGCGCTGCGCGGCCAGGTCGAGCGTCGCTTCCGCGGCGGGCGCGCGGTCGGGCTTGCCGACCTTGAGCATGCGAGCCGCTTCCTTCAGATGCTGGATTTCGCGCGCGAGCGTCGCCTGTTCGCGGGCGTGCTTCTTGTAGCCGCGTACGATGTCGGAAATCTCGGCGAGGTAGCGCGTGCGCGCCGGCGGCACGATCAGCGTCTGGTTCGTGCTGTGGCGCACGTTCGCGACGGGCAGGCGCCCTTCCTTCAGCGCGAGCCCGAGCTGCGCGAGGCGCGGCTTCATCGCCTGGTACAGCGCCGTCACGCCGTCGTCGTTGAAGCGCGCGGCCATCGTGCCGAACACCGGCATCTCGTCGGGCGACTGCCGGAACGCTTCCTTGTTGCGCTGGACCTGCTTGCTCACGTCGCGCAGCGCGTCGGCCGCGCCCTTGCGGTCGAACTTGTTGATCGCGACGAACTCGGCGAAGTCGAGCATGTCGATCTTCTCGAGCTGGCTGGCCGCGCCGAACTCGGGCGTCATCACGTACATCGGCACGTCGACCAGCGGCACGATCGCGGCATCGCCTTGGCCGATGCCCGACGTCTCCGCCAGCACCAGGTCGAAGCCGGCGGCCTTGCACGCAGCGATCACGTCGGGCAGTGCCTTGGAAATTTCGCTGCCGAAATCGCGCGTGGCCAGCGAGCGCATGTACACGCGCGCGCCCTTGCTCCATGGGCCGATCGCGTTCATGCGGATGCGGTCGCCGAGCAGCGCGCCACCGCTCTTGCGCCGGGACGGGTCGATGGAGATCACGGCAATGCGCAAATCGTCGTCCTGGTCCAGGCGCATGCGGCGAATGATTTCATCGGTCAGCGACGACTTGCCCGCGCCACCGGTGCCCGTGATGCCGACGACGGGCACTTTGCGCTGCGCCGCTGCGGCCTTGACCGAGTCGAGCAGCTTCTTGTCGGCGCTGCCGTTCTCGATGCCCGTGATCAGCTGCGCGAGCGCGCGCCAGTTCATCTCGCCATGGCCCTGGATCGCCTCGAGGTCCTTCGGTGCGTACTGCGAAATGTCCGCGTCGCAGCGCATCACCATCTCGCCGATCATTCCCTGCAGGCCCATGCGCTGGCCGTCCTCGGGGCTGTAGATGCGCGTCACGCCATACGCCTGCAGCTCGCGGATCTCCGGCGCCACGATCACGCCGCCGCCGCCGCCGAACACCTGGATGTGCTCGCCGCCGCGGGCCTTCAGCAGGTCGACCATGTACTTGAAGTACTCGACGTGCCCGCCCTGGTACGAGCTGACGGCGATGCCTTGCACGTCTTCCTGCAATGCGGCTGTGACGACTTCGTCGACGCTGCGGTTGTGGCCGACGTGGATCACCTCCGCACCCATGTTCTGCAGGATGCGGCGCATGATGTTGATCGCGGCGTCGTGGCCGTCGAACAGGCTGGCGGCCGTGACGAAGCGGACCTTGTGCGTCGGTCGATAGCTGGCCAGCGCCTTGAATTCGGCGGAAAGGTCGGTCATGGAGGCTCCCGGGATCCCCGTACCTTAATTGACGTTTACGTAAACGTCAACTTGCGGCCCCGGTGCGTTCGGGCATCATTGCCGCGCCGGAAGTGTGGCATCAAGCAGGAGACAAATCATGCAGAGAAGAAAGTTCGTGGGCAGCGCCGCGGCCGCCGCGGCCGGGGCCGGTTTGGCCGCATGCGCGACGGGCAACAGCCAGATGGCGTCGGCGCCGCGCACGCCGTTCGTGGTGCCGGCGACGTACATCCCGATCGTCGGGTCGGATGAGCAGTTTCCGGTGCGCCGCATCTACTGCATCGGGCGCAACTACCCCGCGCACGCGATCGAGCGCGGTTCCGACCCGACGCGCGAGCCGCCGTTCTTCTTCCAGAAGCCGACGGATGCGATCCAGCACGTGCGTGCGGGCACGGTGGGCGACCATCGCTATCCGTCGCTCACGAAAAACTACCATTACGAGGCCGAACTCGTCGCCGTGATTTCGAAGGGCGGCCGCGACATCCCGCATTCGCAGGCGCTCGATCACGTGTACGGCTACACGACGGGCCTGGACATGACGCGCCGCGACCTGCAGAACGAAATGGCCGCGATGAAGAAGCCGTGGGAGATCGGCAAGAGCTTCGACCATGCCGCGGTGGTCGGTGGCGTGCACCGCGTCGCGCAGACGGGTCACTTCACGAAGGGCGCGATCTGGCTGAAGGTCAACGGCAACCTCAAGCAGAACGCCGACCTGTCGCAGATGATCTGGTCCGTGGCCGAGCAGGTGAGCAAGCTGTCGGAAGCAAACGAGCTGTTTCCCGGTGACATCATCTACTCCGGCACGCCGGCGAACGTGGGCCCGGTCGTGAGGGGCGACGTGATCGAGATGCACATCGAAGGCCTGCCGAACATGAGCGTGCGCATCGTTTGAATCCGCTGCAGCTCTTCGACCCGGCGTCCAGCACCTACACGTACGTGCTGTTCGACGGGAAGACGCGCGAAGCGCTGATCATCGACCCGGTCGACGAGCAGCTCGAACGCGACCTCGCGGTGCTGCGCGAGCACGACTTGAAGCTCGTGTGGAGCGTGGAAACGCACGCCCATGCCGACCACATCACGAGCGCCGCGCAGCTCGCGGAGGAGGCGGGCGCACGCACCGCCGCGCCGCAGGGCTGCAACATCGGGACGGCGGCCGTGCAGTTGAAGCACGGCGACGTGCTGCGTTTCGGCGGCGAAGAGATCGAGGCGCTGCACACGCCGGGCCACACGGCGGGCAGCATGAGCTACGTGTGGCGCAACAACGTCTTCACCGGCGACACCTTGCTGATCAACGGCTGCGGCCGCACCGATTTCCAGTCGGGCAGCGCGGCGCAGCTGTATCGCAGCATCACCGAAATCCTCTTCGCGCTGCCCGACGAGACGCTCGTCTGGCCGGCGCACGACTACAACGAGCGGTCCTGCTCCAGCATCGGCCAGGAAAAAAAGTCCAATGCCCGGGTGGCCGGGAAGTCGCTGGCAGAATTCGCGAAGATCATGGACGAATTGAACCTTCCGAAGCCGCGTCGCATCGACGAGGCCGTGCCCGCGAACCAGAGTTCGGGCCTGCGCCACGACGCAGGCTCCGGCGACGGACCGCCCGTGCCCGCGCAAGGGTACGCCGGCAACATCGCGCCGCAGGCGGCGTACGAACTGTGGCAGAAGGGCGAGGGCGTGCTCGTCGACGTGCGCACCGATGCCGAACGCGAGTGGGTCGGCTTCGTGCCCGGTGCCGAGAACGTGGTGTGGAAGCAGTGGCCCGGCATGAAGGTCAACCCGCATTTCGACCAGGAGATCCGCGAGGCGGTGCCGCCGGGCAAGAAGGCGCTGATGATGTGCCGCAGTGGAGTGCGGTCGGCGCACGCGGCGCGGCGCGCGACCGAGCTCGGCATCGAGTCGTACAACGTGCTCGAAGGCTTCGAGGGCGACCCCGACGAGAACGGCCGGCGCGGCAAACTCGGCGGCTGGCGCATGCGCGGGCTGCCCTGGCGCCAAGGGTGATCGAATGGCAGTGAACTTGTCCGCGCCGAATGCGCAAGACCTGCACGCCGTGCGCGGCGTGCGCATCGGTGTCGCGGAAGCGGGCATCCGCAAGGCCAATCGAAAGGACCTCACGGTCTTCCTGCTGGACGAGGGCGCATCGGTGGGCGGCGTGTTCACGCAGAACCGGTTCTGCGCCGCGCCGGTGCAGGTCTGCCGCGAACACCTGCAGCACGGCGCGATCCGCGCACTCGTCATCAACACCGGCAATGCGAATGCGGGCACGGGCGAAGAGGGCTTGAGGCGGGCGCACCGCATGTGCGAGGCCCTCGCGGCGCACGCGAAGCTCGACGCATCGCAAGTGCTGCCGTTCTCCACCGGCGTGATCATGGAGCCGCTGCCCATCGAGCGCATCGAAGCCGGGCTGCCCGCGGCGGTCGCCGATGCCAAAGGCGCCAACTGGCTGCGCGCCGCCGAAGGCATCATGACCACCGACACCTTGCCGAAGGCGTTCAGCCGGCAGGTCGAGATCGGCGGCGAGCGCATCACGGTGACGGGCATCAGCAAGGGCGCCGGCATGATCCGCCCGAACATGGCGACGATGCTGGGGTTCGTCGCGACCGACGCACGCGTGCCGCAAGCGGTGATGCGGCAGCTGGCCTTCGAGCTCGCCGAGGGATCGTTCAATCGCATCACGGTGGACGGCGACACGTCGACCAACGATTCGTTCGTCGTGATCGCGACGAACCGGGCCGGGCCGCAGGTCGTGTCGCTCGATTCGACCGACGGCAGGAAGCTGCGCGACGCGATGATGGATGTCGCCCGCTCGCTGGCGCAGGCCATCGTGCGCGATGGCGAGGGCGCGACCAAATTCATCACCGTGCAGGTGGAAGGCGGCAACACGCAGGACGAGTGCCGCAAGGTCGGGTACGCGATCGGCCATTCGCCGCTGGTGAAGACCGCGTTCTTCGCGAGCGACCCGAACCTCGGGCGCATCCTCGCCGCCGTCGGTTATGCCGGCATCGCCGACCTCGACCCGACGAAGATCGACCTGTATCTCGACGACGTGCACGTCGCCGTGAAGGGCGGGCGCAATCCGTCATACCGCGAGGAAGACGGCCAGCGCGTGATGAAGAAGAGCGAGATCCTCGTGCGCGTGGTGCTCGGGCGCGGCAATGCGAGCGACACCGTCTGGACCTGCGACCTGAGCCACGATTACGTCAGCATCAACGCCGACTACCGGTCATGAATGAAAAGTTCGACCGCCTGATCGAGCGCGCCGGCCAGCTGATCGATCGCCTCGAAGCCATCCTGCCGCAGCCGCTGTCGGCCCCGAAGTGGGACGAAGCGATCGCCTGGCGCTATCGCAAGCGCGCATCGGGCCACGGCGTGCTCGAACCCGTGCGGCACGTGGCATCGATCCGCCTCGCGGACCTCAAGGAGATCGATCCGCAGAAGGAGAAGATTCAGCGCAACACGCTGCAGTTCGTGCAGGGCCAGCCCGCGAACAACGTGCTGCTCACGGGGGCGCGCGGCACGGGCAAGTCGTCGCTCGTCAAGGCGTGCCTGAACGAATACGCGGCGCGGGGGCTGCGCCTGATCGAGGTCGACAAGGCCGACATGGTCGACCTGCCGGACATCGTCGACATCGTCGCGCCGCGGCCCGAGAAGTTCATGGTGTTCTGCGACGACCTGAGCTTCGAGGAAGGCGAGCCCGGCTACAAGGCGCTGAAATCGATCCTCGATGGATCCGTGGCGGCCGCCACGCCGAACTTGCTGATCTACGCGACAAGCAACCGCCGCCACCTGCTGCCCGAGTACATGAAGGAGAACCTCACGTACACGCACACCGACGACGGTGAGGTGCACCCGGGCGAAGTGGTCGAGGAAAAGATCTCGCTGTCCGAACGCTTCGGGCTGTGGGTGAGTTTCTACCCGTTCAACCAGGACGAGTACCTGGCCATCGTCGCGCAGTGGCTGTCGTCGTTCGGCGTGCCGAAGCAGGCGGTCGAGGCGGCGCGGGCCGAGGCGCTCGTCTGGGCGCTGGAACGCGCGTCGCGCAGCGGCCGCGTCGCGTACCAGTTCGCGCGCGACTACGCGGGCCGGCACGGCAAGTGACGCTGCTCGTCGCCGACGCCGACCGGCCGCGCGAAGGCGGGCCCGATCGCAAGGAGGTCGAGGTCGCCGTCGGCGTGTTGATCCGCGGCGACGGCGCGTTCCTGCTCACGTCGCGTCCCGAAGGCAAGGTGTACGCGGGCTACTGGGAATTTCCCGGCGGCAAGGTCGAAGCCGGCGAGACGATCGAGCAGGCGCTGCGGCGCGAATTGCTCGAGGAGATCGGCGTCACGATCGGCGCCGTGCACCCGTGGAAAGTCGAGAGGGTCGATTACCCGCACGCGCTCGTGCGGCTGAACTTCTGCAAGGTGTTCGAGTGGAGCGGCGAGCTGCACATGCACGAGGGACAGGACTGCGCGTGGCAGCAACTGCCCGTCGACGTGCGGCCGGTGCTGCCGGGCACGGTGCCCGTGCTGCAATGGTTCGCGCAGGAGCGCGGCCACACGGGGCCGACGCACCCGGCCTGATCACTGGACCTTCGGGTCGCCGAAGTTCTGGTCGTCCGGGGGCGATTCCGCGGGCACGCGAAAGTCTTCGTTGGACCAGGCGCCGAGGTCGATGTTCTTGCAGCGCTCGCTGCAGAAAGGCCGGAACCGGTTGCCGGGTGCATACACGCTGTCGCCCCCGCACGTGGGGCACTTGACCGTCTTCGGCTTCACGAACAGAGAGTCAGCTCGAAGGAGACGTCGTCGTTCGCGGGCTGCATGCGGTCGCTCGCTTCCTGCCGCATGAACCGCACGGCCGTCATCAGGCGATTGCCGCTGATCTCGGGCACCAGGCCGGCCGATTCGTCGATGCGCAGGCGCAGCAGCTGGAACGAGCGGCCCTGCGGCAGGTTCTGCTGGTACTGCCCGCTGCTGGCGACGACCTTCTGCGGCGATCCCGATTCGCGCAGCAGTTTCAGCAGCATGTGCACCGATTCCGCGAGCGGGCCCAGCGTCGATGCCCAGCGCTCGAGGTCCTCGCGCCGCTGCTCGGCCGGGCGTTGCTGCCACGCGTAGTACGCCGGCAGGTCGAACTCGCACGTGCCGCCGGGAATGTTGATCCGGCTGCGGATGCTCATGAGCCAGTCGTTCTCGGCCAGCGCGGTGCCGGCCTTGCCCGGGATGGTGTTGAGCGAATTGAAAGAACGGTCGAGCTTGCCGATCGCATCGTCGAGCACGGCTTCCGACACGGCGGGGTTGCCGCGGTAGCCGCCGAGCGCCGTGCGCTGCCGGTCGAGGTCCTTCATCACGTCGGACTTCAGGTCGGCGCGCGCGGCGACGTCCATCACTTCGAAGATCGTCGCGAGCGCGTAGTGGTGATCGATCGCATGTTCGCGCGGCACGAGCTCGCCGAGGCGGCGAAAGAGATGCTCGAGGCGCAGGTAGGTACGGATGCGTTCGTTGAACGGGTATTCGTAGAGGATCACGCGCGCCATCATAGCCCGAAGCTTCGCGCGGCCTCCCTGACTTCTGCTGCGAGATGTTCCAGCGAAATGCCGTCGTTGCAGATCACGATGTCGGCTGCGGCGAGGCGCTGCTCGCGCGTGGCCTGCGCGGCGATGATCGCGCGCACCGCTTCTTCGGTGAGGCCGCTGCGCTGCATCACGCGCGCGACCTGTGTCTGCCCGGCGCAATCGACGACGAGCACGCGGTCCACCTGCATGCGCCAGCGGCCCGACTCGACGAGCAGCGGGATGTCGAACACGATGCACCTGGCGTTCGCGGCGAGCGCAGCCTCGACCTGCCGCGCGCTTTCCGCGCCGACAAGCGGGTGGACGATCGCCTCGAGCTGCTTGCGTGCGCCCGGGTTCGCATAGACATGTGCTCGCATGCGTTCGCGGTCGAGCGCGCGATCGGCGGTGATGAAGTCCGCGCCGAAGGTCTTTTCGATTTCCGCGATCGCCGCACCGTGCGGCGCCGTGGTGCTGCGCGAAATCTCGTCGGCGTCGATCACAGCGGCGCCGAGTTCGCCGAGCATCGCGAGGACCGTGCTCTTGCCGCTGCCGATGCCGCCGGTCAGGCCCACGCGCAGCGCCATGGCGTCACAGGCCGATGGCGCTGAGGATCGACCCGGGCCCGAACACCATCGCCGTCAAGCCGCCCAGCGCGAGGAAGGGACCGAACGGCACGTAGCCACCTTCGCGCAAGCCCTTCGTCAGCTTCATGCCGATGCCGATCACGGCGCCGATCACCGACGCCATCAGGATGATGGGCACGAGCGCCTGCCAGCCGAACCACGCCCCCAGTGCGGCGAACAGCTTGAAATCGCCGTAGCCCATGCCCTCCTTGCGGGTGAGCAGGCGGAACGCGTGATAGATGAGCCAGAGCGACAGGTACCCTGCGACCGCGCCCCACACCGCCTGCGTGAGCGGCAGGGCCGTCCACTTCAGCGCGGCGGCAACCAGCCCGGCCCACAGCAGCGGGAGCGTGATGTCGTCCGGCAGGAAGGTGGTGTCCCAGTCGATCAGCGCGAGCGCGAGGATGGCCGCCGAGAAGAAGCACCATGCCGCGCCTTCGACGGTCCAGCCCCATTGCCACACGGCGAAACCGAACAGGACCGCGGTGGCGATCTCCACCAGCGGGTAGCGCACGCCGATGGGCGTGCCGCACTGGGAGCATTTGCCTCGCAACGCGACATAACTGAGCACCGGGATGTTCTCGTACCAGCGGATGGCATGGCCGCAGCTGCGGCAGCGCGAACGCGGCCGCACCAGCGTGATCTCCTCGCCCTCGGGCGGCTTCGTGCCGGTCAGGTCGGCGGCTTCGGCCGCCCACTGCCGCTCCAGCATCTTCGGGAAGCGGTAGATCACCACGTTGAGGAAGCTGCCCACGAGCAGCCCGATGACGCCGGCCATCGCGGCGTCCGCACCTTGCGAGATCAGCATCAGACGACTTGGCCCAGCTTGAAGATCGGCAGGTACATCGACACGACGATGCCGCCGATGATGGTGCCCAGGAACACGATGATGATCGGCTCCATCAGGCTCGACAGGCCCTCGACCATGTCGTCCACTTCGGATTCGTAGAAGTCGGCCGCCTTGCCGAGCATGTGGTCGAGCGCGCCGGACTCCTCGCCGATCGCGCACATCTGCAGCACCATCGTCGGGAAGACGTTCGCGTTGGTCATCGCCGCCGTCAGGCTCGTGCCGGTGGCGACCTCGAGCTGGATCCGCTCCGTCGCGGCCATGTAGATGTAATTGCCCGCAGCGCCGCCGACGGAGTCGAGCGCTTCGACCAGCGGCACGCCGGCCGCGAACATGGTCGACAGCGTGCGCGTCCAGCGCGCGATCACCGACTTGTAGATCAGGTTGCCGAACACGGGGATCTTGAGCAGCAGGCGGTCCATGAAGATCTGCACCTTCTCGTTGCGCTTCCACGCCTGCAGGAAGAAGTACAGGCCGCCGCCGAGGCCGCCGAAGATCAGCCACCAGAACTTCACGAAGAATTCGCTCATGCCGATCACGAACAGCGTCGGCGCGGGCAGGTCGGCGCCGAACGAGGTGAACACCTCCTTGAACGCCGGGATCACGAAGATCATGATCACCGCCACGACCACGAACGCGACCACCATCACCGAGATCGGGTACATCAGCGCCGACTTGATCTTGCTCTTGATCGCCTCGGTCTTTTCCATGTAGACGGCCAGGCGGTCGAGCAGCGTCTCCAGGATACCGGCCGCTTCGCCGGCCTCGACCAGGTTGCAGTACAGGTTGTCGAAGTACAGCGGGTACTTGCGGAACGCGGCCGACAGCGACGTGCCGGTCTCGACGTCGGTGCGGACGTCGTTGAGCAGCTTGGCGACGCTCGGGTTCGCGTTGCCGCGGCCGACGATGTCGAACGCCTGCAGCAGCGGCACGCCGGCCTTCATCATCGTGGCGAGCTGGCGCGTGAAGATCGCGATGTCCTTGGGCTTGATCTTCGAGCCCGAGCGCATCTTGCGCTTCTTGACCTTCGTGGGCGTGACGCCCTGGCGGCGCAGGGCGGCGTTGACCTGGTTCTCGCCCGCCGCGCGCGTTTCGCCGCGCACCTGCTTGCCGTTGCGGTCCCGGCCTTCCCATTCGAAGACGAACTCGGTGACCTTTGCAGCTGCGGTAGCCATAGCGACTCCTCTAGATCCTCAAATCATTCATTGGTGCAGCCCAGGACCTCTTCGAGCGAGGTCAGGCCCTGCTTGACCTTCCAGAGGCCCGACTGGCGCAGCGACCGCACGCCCTCCTTCTCGGCCTGCTTCGCGATGTCCAGCGCGCTGCCGTCGGCCAGGATGATGCTCTGCATCTCCTCGCTGATCGGCATGACCTGGTAGATGCCGACGCGGCCCTTGTAGCCGTTGCTGCATGCGCTGCAGCCCACCGGCCGGTAGGGCGTCCACGTGCCGTCGACGTCCTCTTCCTTGAAGCCGGCGTCCAGCAGCGTCTCGTGCGGGATGTCCTGCGGCGCCTTGCAGTTCGGGCACAGGCGCCGCGCGAGCCGCTGCGCGGTGATCAGGATCACGGCCGACGCGATGTTGAACGGCGCGATGCCCATGTTGCGCATCCGCGTGAGCGTCGTCGGCGCGTCGTTCGTGTGCAGCGTGGACAGCACCAGGTGGCCCGTCTGCGCGGCCTTGATCGCGATGTCGGCGGTTTCGAGGTCGCGGATTTCGCCGACCATGATGATGTCCGGGTCCTGCCGCAGGAACGACTTGAGCGCCGCCGCGAACGTCAGGCCCGCCTTGTCGTTCACGTTGACCTGGTTCACGCCGGGCAAGTTGATTTCCGACGGGTCCTCGGCGGTGGAGATGTTCACGCCCGGCTTGTTCAGGATGTTCAGGCACGTGTAGAGCGACACCGTCTTGCCCGAACCGGTCGGGCCCGTGACCAGCACCATGCCGTAAGGGCGCCCGATCGCTTCGAGCAGGCGCTCTTTCTCCTGGGGGTCGTAGCCGAGCGCGTCGATGCCCAGCTTGGCGCTGGACGGATCCAGGATACGGATCACGATCTTCTCGCCGAAGAGGGTGGGCAGCGTGCTCACGCGAAAGTCGATCACGCGGTCCGGGCCGACCTTGAGCTTCATGCGCCCGTCCTGCGGCACGCGCTTCTCGGAGATGTCCATGCGGGAGATCACCTTGATGCGCGACGCGAGTTTTTCCTTGATGGCGACCGGCGGCGTGGCGATCTCGCGCAGCTCGCCGTCGATGCGGAAGCGCACGCGATAGAAATGCTCGAACGGCTCGAAGTGCAGGTCGGACGCGCGCGCCGAGACGGCATCGAGGAGCATCTTCTGGAGGAACTTGACGACCGGCGCGTCCTCGACCTCGGAGGCCGCGGCGTCCGCATCCTCGGTTTCGGCCTCGATCGACGACTCGTCGAACTCGAAGTCCTCGCCGACGATGTCGTTCATCTCCTGCGTGGTCGTCGTGGCCTGCGCCTCGACCATCTTGGTGAGCTTGTCGTACTCGGCGATCACCCAGTCCACGCCCATCTGCGTGGAGAACTTGATCTTCTCGGCGGCCTGCTGGTCGGACGGGTCGGCGGTGGCGACGATCAGGCGGTTGTTGCGCTTGGACAGGACGACGACGCGCATCGCCTGGCACAGCTTGGCGTCCAGCACATTGCGCGGCAGGCGCGTGGGATCGACGGCGTTGAGATCGAGCAGCGGCGCGCCGAACGCCGAGGACATGGTGTGCGCCAGGTCGGATGCCGACACGGCGCCGGAGCCCGTGATCTCGGCGATGAAGCTGCTGCGGTTCGACTGCGCGCGCTTGTAGATTTCCTCGGCGGACTTCTGGCCGAGCTTGCCGGCCGAAACGAGGGCGCGGGCCAAGCCCGGCAGCGCCATCGCGGGGGCGTCGGAAACTACGGAATCGACAGCAGCCATTTGCGGGTCATCGTTGCGTCAGTCGCGGGTGCGACTCCTCTCCCGCCGGGCGTCGAGCTCAGCAGGGTCCGCTCGATGATCGCTGATTGCCCCAGCGCTGTAAACGTATCGGGGCGCAAACGCAACCCCGAAGTTGGTACGAAGTCACGTAACAACTTCAGGGTTAACGCGGGGAAGGTCTCTGGTCGGGGTGAGAGGATTCGAACCTCCGGCCTCTACGTCCCGAACGTAGCGCTCTACCAGGCTAAGCTACACCCCGTCTGCGCCCGACGCCGGCGGGCCCCGACGAATCAGGCGCGGCGTGAAAGCAGTTGAGCCGCCAATTGTAGCAGGCCCTCGCTGTACGCATTGGC
Source organism: Ramlibacter sp. (assembly GCA_036561125.1). GTDB lineage: Bacteria > Pseudomonadota > Gammaproteobacteria > Burkholderiales > Burkholderiaceae_C > Ramlibacter. The sequence goes on from DATBPW010000057.1 coordinate 14,180, forward strand.
GGGGAGCGCGCGGGCTGCATCGATCGCTCGCGCCGCTTCGCTCGCCGCGGCTTCGCGCGTCACCTCGAGCGCGCCCGTCCTGCGCACGATCGCGACGATGTCGCCGAGCTCGCCGGTGCCGCCGGTCTCGATCGCGTGGCGCACCAGCGCGCTTTCCTGCGGCGTGCCGCGTTTCATCGCGGCGATCAGCGGCAGCGTCGCCTTGCCTTCGCGCAGGTCGTCGCCGAGGTTCTTGCCCATCTCGCCCGCGTCGCCGTCGTAATCGAGCACGTCGTCGATCACCTGGAACGCGGTGCCCAGCGCCTGGCCGTACATCGCGCAGGCTTCCTCGATGCGCGAATCCGCGCCGGCGAGCACAGCGCCGAGACGCGCGCTCGCTTCGAACAGCTTCGCCGTCTTCGAACGGATCACCCGCAGGTAATCGGCCTCGCCGAGCGTGGCGTCGTGCATGTTCATCAGCTGCAGCACTTCGCCTTCGGCGATCACGTTCGTCGCGTCGGCGAGGATCTCCATGATCCGCATCTGGCCCGCGGAGACCATCATCTGGAACGCGCGCGAATAGAGGAAGTCGCCGACCAGCACGCTCGCCGGATTGCCGAATTCCTCGTTGGCGGTCGCGCGGCCGCGGCGCATAGTCGACTCGTCGACCACGTCGTCGTGCAGGAGCGTGGCCGTGTGGATGAACTCGACGACCGCCGCGAGGTTGAAGCGCTGCTCGCCGCGGTACCCGAGGGCGCCGCATACGAGCAGCAGCAGCGCGGGGCGCAGCCGCTTCCCGCCGGCGCTGATGATGTAGCGGCACACGTCGCCCACCAGCGGCACCGCGGAGTCGAGGCGGCGGGCGATCACCGCGTCGACCTCGGCCATGTCGCCGGCAATCAGGTTCAGGACGGAGGCGGTGCTGGCGGACGAGGTGCTCAAGGTGAAACGATTATAGGAACGGGGTCGGCGCCTCCCGCGGCGCGAAGGCCAGCGGCCGTGAGCGGGCGCAAACTATGCTATGATCGCGGGCTCTGCGGGAATCCGCCCGGCTGAGAATCACCCCATTCGAGAGGTCAACATGTACGCGGTCATAAAAACCGGCGGCAAGCAGTATCGCGTTGCTTCCGGCGAAAAGATCAAAGTAGAACAGATTGCTGCGGACATCGGCCAGGAAATCGTGATCGACCAGGTGCTCGCCGTCATCGACGGCGACAGCCACAAGGTCGGCGCCCCCCTGGTGTCCGGTGCCACGGTCAAGGCCACCGTGCTTGCCCATGGCAAGCACGACAAGGTCCGCATCTTCAAGATGCGCCGTCGCAAGCATTACCAGAAGCGCCAGGGTCATCGCCAGTCCTTCACGGAACTGGAGATCGGCGCGATCGCGGTTTAATTTGTCTTGGGGACAGATCTTCAGCTCTGTCCCCAACTGAATTGAGGTCAAGAAATGGCACAGAAAAAAGGCGGCGGCTCGACGCGCAACGGGCGGGATTCCCAGCCCAAGATGCTCGGCGTGAAGGCGTTCGGCGGTGAACTCGTTTCGGCGGGTTCGATCATCGTGCGCCAGCGCGGCACCCGGGTCCACCCCGGCACGAACGTCGGCGTCGGCCGCGACCACACGCTGTTCGCGCTGGTCGACGGTCACGTCAAGTTCAAGGTGCGGGGCGAGCTGAACAAGCAGACCGTGAGCGTGGTCCCGGCCTAAAGGCACAGGTCCTCGTTCAAAGGGC
>DATBPW010000058.1:0-6218 GCA_036561125.1 Ramlibacter sp.
GCCGGAGTTCTCCGCGACGTTGCCGCCGATGGTGCACGCGATCTGGCTCGAAGGATCGGGGGCGTAGTACAGGCCGTACGCTGCCGCCGCTTCGCTGATCGCGAGGTTGCGCACACCGCATTGCACGACGGCGGTGCGTGATGCCGGTTCGATCGCAAGGATGCGGTTGAACTTGGCGAGCGACAGCGTCACGCCCGACTCGTCGGGCATGGCGCCGCCGGACAGGCCGGTGCCCGCGCCGCGCGCGACCACGGGTACGCCCAAGTCATGGCATGCGCACAGGACGGCTTGCACCTGCGCTTCGGTTTCGGGCAGCGCGACGGCGAGCGGTCGCTGCCGATAGGCCGTCAGGCCGTCGCATTCGTAGGGCGTGGTCGCCTCCGGCGTCCACAGCAGCGCACCGCGTGGCAACAAAGGCTGGAGCGCCGCGACGACCTGCGCCTGGCGTTCCGCACGCAAGAGGGTGTTCGGATCGGCCGGGGCGTTCATGCGAGCCATTGTTCCACCGCGGCTCCGTCGAGTCGACGCCGCTGCCGTTGATTTTTTTTGCAGGCTTGCTTGAGCCAGCGCCGCCTGGAGGGCGAATGCGTTCCATCTGAGTCAGGTCAACTGGACCGGAACCCGGCGGGAGCACGATGAAACCATGACCCCCCTCATTGCCATCGCGACGCTGCTGGTCCTGCTGGTGTGGACCGGGCTTTTCTTCTTCGTGGTGACGCGCGGCGCCCTGCTGGTTCGCGCGCTGTCGCCGCGCACGTCGGGCCGCGCCTCGCACGTCTACCCGATCTACTCGAACATGCGACTGATCCGGCTGGTGGACTTCCAGCCCGTGATCTCGGCCATCCTGCTGTTCCAGTACCAGCGGCTCGTCTCGTGGATCGTCGCGGGCCTGAAGGCGAGCGACCTGAAGGACAAGAAGGTGCTGATCACGTCGTGCGCTTTCGGCAACGTCATCCCGCGGGTCGTGGAGGCATCCGTCGAGTCCGGCGCCGGCGAGGTGCGCATCGTCGACATCATCGAGAACGAACTGCTGCACGCGAAGAGCAAGCTCGGCGCATGGGATGGACGGGTCGCGTACGTCACCGACGACGCGACCGCGATGTCGCAGCCGGCGGGCTTCGCCGATGCGAACGTCATGTTCTTCCTGCTGCACGAACTGCCGCACGAACAGAAGGTGCGCGCGTTGGCCGAGGCGGGCCGCATGCTCGCGCCCGGCGGCAAGCTGTACCTCGCGGAGTTCGGCCGGCCCGCGCCGTGGGTGCTGCGCCTCCTGAGCTGGACCTACTTCAAGGTGTTCGAGCCGCTGGGGCTCGCGCTCTGGCAAACCCACGACCCGGTGACGTGCCTCGAAAGCATGGGCGGCTGGAAGGTGGAACGCCAGTCGTGCCTGTACGGCAACTTCCAGGTGGTCACCGCGACGAAGCTCTGACGCGCGCCGCTACGCCAGGCTCTTTTGCAGCCACTCGGCGAACGCCGCGCATTCCCATCGATCCATCGTCCCCGTGCGCCAGCACAGGTAGTGCGCGTGCGGGCTCGGCACCGAACGGCGCGAAACCCGTTCGAGCGCGCCGCGCTCCAGCCATGGCGCGCCCAGCTTCAAGCGCACCAGCGCTATCCCGAGTCCCTGCGCCGCCGCATCGCACATGAGGCCAATGTCGTTGAACGACGAACCTTCTGCGGGCTCGCCCGCATCGATGCCGTGGGCGAGGAACCACGTGCGCCACGGCTCCAGCGGGCTCTTGAGCAGCTTGGCGTTCTGCAGGTCCTCGAGCGTGTCGAAGGGGCCATGCTCGCGGATGTAGTGCGGCGCGGCCAGCGGCGTGACTTCGTCGGTCATGATGCACGCGTGTTCGACGTCGGCATAGCGGCCCGTGCCGAAGCGGATCATCAGGTCGGCGTCCTCCGCGACCACGTCGAGCAGCGGGATCGACACTTGCAGCGTGAGGTCGATCTCGGGATAGGCCTCGATGAAACCGCGCAACCGCGGCATGAGCACGGAGCGCGCGAACGTCGGCGTGACGGCGATGCGCAATTTGCGCTTGCCCTGAGCCGCGTCCTGGCCGGGAAAGCGCTCGAGGATCGCCAGGCCCTCGCGCACATGCGCGAGGTATTCGCTGCCCTCGGTGGTCAGCGAGAAGTCGGCGCGGCCGAACAGCTTGGCACCGAGCATCTCCTCGAGCTGGCGCACGCGATGGCTCACCGCGCTGGGCGTGACGCACAGTTCGTCCGCCGCCTGTGTGACCGACCGCAGCCGCGCCAGTGCCTCGAACGTGACGAGGCACTGGATCGGCGGGATGCGGGCGGTCACGGCCGCATCGTCAACGGAAGATCACCGTGCGATGCCCATCCAGCAGCACGCGATGCTCGCTGTGCCACTTGACCGCGCGGGCGAGCACGAGGCTTTCGGTATCGCGGCCGAGCGCGGTGAGGTCCTCCACCGTCTTCGAGTGGTCGACGCGCGCGACGTCCTGCTCGATGATCGGCCCTTCGTCGAGGTCCGCGGTGACGTAGTGCGCCGTCGCGCCGATCAGCTTCACGCCGCGGTCGTGCGCCTGGTAGTACGGCTTGGCGCCCTTGAAGCTGGGCAGGAAGCTGTGGTGGATGTTGATCGCGCGCCCGGCGAGCCGCTCGCACATCGTGTCGGAGAGGATCTGCATGTAGCGCGCGAGCACGACGAGCTGTGCGCCCTCGCCGTCGACGATCTCCAACTGCTTCGCCTCGACCTGCGCCTTGGTCGCCGCCGTCACCGGGAAGTGATGGAACGGCACGTTGTAGCTCGCTGCGAGCTGGTAGAAATCGCGGTGGTTCGACACCACTGCGCGCACGTCGACCAGCGGCAGCAGGCCGCTTTTCCAGCGGAAGAGCAGGTCGTTCAGGCAATGGCCTTCGCGGCTGACGAAGATCACGGTGGGCATCGGCTCGTGCGTCGCGTGCAACTGCCACTGGATCTTGTACGGCTCGGCGAAATACCCGAGCTGCATCTTCAGGTCGGCGAAGGTGAGCTGGTCGCACGCGAACTGCACGCGCATGAAGAACAGGCCCGTGCCGTGGTCGTTGTACTGCGCGGCCTCCTCGATGTTGCCCCCGCGATCGAGCAGGAAGCCGGAGACGGCATGCACGATGCCCGGCCGGTCCGGGCAGGACAGCGTGAGGAAGTAGGCGTGGTTCATGTTGGGCTCATTGTCGCAGGGCAAGGCGCCCCTGCCGCGCCGGTGCCACAATCGCCTTTTGCGCCCTTCAGTTACCGAGGAGTCACCGCCATGGCCTACAACGACCTGAGGATGGACAGCCAGTGGCTGCCGTTCACGCCCAACCGCCAATTCCGCAAGGACCCGCGCGTGTTCGTCGCGGCGGACGGCATGGAATTCACCACGCACGACGGCAAGAAGGTCATCGACGGCATCTCGAGCCTGTGGTGCGTCGGCGCCGGCCACAACCGCAAGCCGATCAACGAGGCCATCAAGAAGCAACTGGACACGCTCGACTACGCGACCGCCTTCCAGATCTCGAACGACAAGGCGTTCGCCGCCGCCGATGCGATCGCCGCGATGGCGCCCGGCGACCTGAACAAGGTGCTGTTTTGCAACTCCGGTTCGGAGGCGGCGGACACGTCGCTGAAGGTGGCGCTCGCGTACCACCGCGCGCGCGGCGAGGGCCATCGCAACGTGTTCATCGGCCGTGAAAAGGGCTATCACGGCGTCGGCTTCGGCGGGATGAGCGTCGGCGGCATTCCCGCCAACCGCAAGGTGTTCGGCTCCGCGATGCTGCCGCGCGTCGACCACATGCGCTTCATCCACGACCCGGTCAAGCAGGCCTACATCCACAACACCGAGCCGGTGTGGGACGAGGACATCACGGCCGAACTCGAAACGCGCATCCTGCCGCTGCACGACCCGAGCAACGTCGCCGCGATCATCGTCGAGCCGATTGCCGGCAGCGCGGGCTGGTACCTGCCGCCCAAGGGCTATCTCAAGCGCCTGCGCGAGATCTGCGACAAGCACGGCATCCTGCTGATCTTCGACGAGGTGATCACGGGCTTCGGCCGCATGGGCACCAACTTCGCCGCGGATTTCTACGGCGTCGTCCCCGACATGCTCAACTTCGCCAAGTGCGTGACCAACGGCGTGATCCCGCTGGGCGGCGTGATCTGCAGCGAGCGCATCTACGACGCGATGATGAAGACCGACGCGCCCGAGCACATCGTCGAGTTCTTCCACGGCTACACGTATTCGGGCCATCCCGTCGCGTGCGCGGCGGCGGTCGCGACGCTGCAGCTGTACAAGGAAGAAAACCTGTTCCAGCGTGCGGGCGAGATGGGCAAGGTGCTGGGCGATGCGTTCTTCTCCACGTTCAAGGGCCTGCCCAACGTGGTCGGCATCCGCAGCCTCGGCCTCGCGGCCGCGGTGGAATTCGCGCCGATCGCGGGCAGCCCCGGCAAGCGCGCGTTCAACATCTTCCTGGACTGCTTCAAGAACGGCGCACTCGTGCGGCCGGCCGGCGACGTCGTCGTGATCGCGCCGCCGTACATCGTCGAGAAGTCGCACATCGACAAGCTCGTGAACACGCTGGCCGACTCGATCAAGAGGAATGCCTGACGGGAAGCAGGACCCGGCGCTCGCCGGGTTCGCCGCGCAGGTCCAGGCCTTGCGCGAGGCGCGCGCGCCCACCAGGGTGGGCGTGCTGGTCCCCACCTACAACCGGCCCGACCTGCTGCGCTTCGCGGTGATGCAGCTCGCCGCGCAATCGCGCGCGCCGGACATCATCTGCGTCCACCAGAACGGGGTGTCGGACTCGTACAAGTGGGCGGTCGACGACCTGCGCATCCCGTCGCAGCTCGCGTGGCTGCACACGCCCGCGCAGCTGCCGCAGCACCAGTGGTATTCGATCCCGCTGAAATACCTCATCGACAACGGCTGTTCGCATTTCTTCTGGGTCGACCACGACGACATCTACTTGCGCGACCACATCGAGAAGGGCCTCGCGGACCTCGAGGCGTTCGACTTCTCCGTGTCGTCGCGTTGCGGCCTGCTGTTCACCAAGGCGACCGACTTTCGCTACAACCCGCAGGTGAACTTCACGTCGAATGCGCCGGGCGGCATGGCCTCGACGATGTGCTTCACGCGCCGCTTCGCGCAAGCGCTGCTGGCGGACATCGAGGCCGACGCAAGCCACTACGCCACCGTCAACGTCGTGGCGCAGGTGACCATGCCGAAGTTCAGGTGCAAGGTGTCGGACCGCATGACGTCCGTCTACCACGCGCATGAAGGCGCGGTCGAGGCATCGAAGTGGTTGCCGCCCGAGTGGGGCGGCACCTAGCTACCAGTCGAACCAGTACTTCAGGCCGCCGAGCAGCATGAACGCGATGAGCAGCCACGCGATCCATCGGCCGAGCGGCCCCTGCCCCGGCTGGCGCTGCACGACCTGGAGCTTCGGCGCGGGCTGGCCGGCTTCCGGCAGGTTCGCGCCTTCCGCCGCGAGGATCGCCTCGATTTCCGCGTCGGTCAGCACGCCGTCGACGGGCGGCTCGGGCTCCTCGGTGACCTCGACGCGCAGCGGCAGTGACTCGAACGCGCGCACGACGTTCGCGAACGGCGTCGCGAAATCGATCTGGCGCACGAAGTCGCGCACCAGTTGCGCGCGGCGCTGCATCCGCTCGGGGCTGGACAGCAACTCGGCGCAAGTTTCCGCGAGGTGCTCGTACGCCGCGAACACGATGCCCGAGTGCGACCAGTCGTTCAGTTCCGAAAAGACCGAGGTCTCGCACACGATCGGCACGCCCATCACGGACGGCTGCAGCACGCGCGCGACCGGAAAGAGCCCGGTCTCGTAGAAGTGCGCGTGCAGCACCAGCCGCGCGCGCCGCACGGCCGGGGCGAGCTCGTTCGCATACGCGCCCGCGACGGCTTCCACAGCGAGGCCCATGCCCTCGAGCTGGCGCAGCACATGCGCGCGCCGCTCGTTCATCGTGCCGTAGAACAGGACGTCGATGCTCCTGGCCTCACCCGCCGTCGTCGCGAGGTTGCCGCTCGGAACCACCGGCAGCTCGAAGGCGAGCTGCCTCGCACCGTTCTCGCGCAGGAGGACTTCGACGTTGCTGCCGTGGTAGTCGAGCACCAGCCAGCGGGCCAGCCAGCGCCGGTACTCGGGGCCGGCCAGGTTCGAGGTGCTTTCGAGTTGCTCGAAGTTGAAGATCGCGCAGCGCGCCGGGTCCATGTGCT
>DATBPW010000059.1:0-11299 GCA_036561125.1 Ramlibacter sp.
TCGCCTTCGCGAGCAAGGGCGTGTCGGGCGTGAGCTGCACGTCGTTGCCTGTGAGCAGCACGGAGCCTTGCACCTTCGATTTGGCGACGGCCGCGACGGGCAGTTCCAGCTTGAGCTTGACCTGCGCGTTGCCGCTGCCGCCGGCCTTCGCCAGCGCCTGGTTCACGAGGGCGTTGACGGGGGACGTGTTGACGATGTTCAGCGCCTGCGAGAGCGCACCGTCGAACTGCGACGTGACCTGCACGATGGCATGGCTCAGTTCGGGAATACGCGCATCGGCCTTGACCTGCAGGTCGGGCGCACCGGCCAGGCGCCCCTTCGCCCCCTTGACTTCCATGCCGTCGCGCTCGAACACCAGCTCGCCGTTCAATTGGGTGAGCGCGGGCCATTCCGGGCCGCCCTTCGTGAGCGACTTCGGGACGAAGGCGAAGTTGACGTTCTGCACGTCGGCAGTGACGCGGAATTCGCCCTGCTGCGGATTCCTGAACGGGAAGTTGCGCAGGTCGCCCTTGACGCGGAAGGTTGCGGCCGTCGCGGCGCCCGACACCACGGCGTTCTGCACGTAGTCGCGCGCCGGCTTCGGCACGCCGAGCGGAAGGTAACGCCACACGCGCGCGCCGTCCGCGTGCGCGATGCTCGCCTGCAGGTCGAGCACGCCCGGGAAGCGCTTCGCGCCCTTGCCGGTCTGCCACTTGATCGTGCCTTCGCCCTGCGCGTCGGCGTTGGCGAATTTCAAGTGCTGGATCGCCGCGGAGAACGCGTCGCCTTCGTGCTGCCATTGCACGTCGGCCGCCAGGTCGTCGACGTGCACGACGGGGTCTTCGAACACGCCCGGCAGGTCGAGCGCGCCGCCGTGCACCTGCGCCTTCGCGTTGCCGCCCGCCTGCGTGAAATCGAAATCGAGCGTCAGGCCGCGCACGCCCGGCGTGCCCGCGCGCGCCGGTTGCGCCGCGCTGGCCGGTTGCGCGGCGCGCGCGGCGATCTCCAGGCCGACGGCGCGGCCGCGCGCCTCGTACGACTGCAGGTTGTCGACGGGGCCTTGCCACTGCGCTTGCAGTTTTTCGACCAGGCCCTTCGGCGCGAACTCCGCGAGCGCCTTGAGCGTGGCGGGGCCCAGCGGCAGGCGCGACGCGATCTGGCCCAGCGCATTGAGGTCGAGCTTGTCGGCGCGCAGCTCGCCGTGCGCGGGCTGCAGCGCGTGCGCGTCGTCCCAGCGCACGAAGACGTTGCCGCCCGGCCAGCGCAGGCCGTCGGCCGTCTCGAATTGCAGCTGCTCGGTCTGGAACTCGAAGCCCGTGGCGAAGCGCTGGCCGCCGATGCGGCCGGACACCGACGCCAGCTCGAGCGGCGCGAGATCGGCGCCCAGGCGCGTGCTGACACCGGCCAGCACGATGTCCGCGACGCCGCCCACGATATGCCCCTTCGCGACATCGGCCCACGCGCGCACCGCGCCGTGCCCGGTCGCGATGTCGACGCCGACGTTGCCGTAGCGGCGCAGTTGCGACACGTCCACGCGCGAGAAGTCGCCGTGCAGCTGGCCGATCCAGTCCTGCCAGTGCGCGCCGCGCGCGAGCAACGGTTCGCGGAAGATGCCCTGCAGCGTGAAGCGGTCACCCCACTCGGCGGGCGGCGTCGCATCGAGCCGCAGGCGGTGGCCGCGCCCGCCGTTGCGCATCACGAAGTCCACCCGCTCGAGCGCCAGCGGCGGTGCGCCGCGCATCTCGTCGGTCCAGCGCACCGTGCCGTTCTTGATCACGAACTCGGGCTGCGAGAAGAACCAGTCCGCGCCTTGCGAACCGCTGTCCTGGCGACGCGAGAAATCCAGGCCCGCGATGGAGATGCGCCCGCCCTTGTCGCGGCGGATGTCCAGTTCGGGTCGGTCGATGTACAGCTGCTCGAAGCCCAGGTGCAACAGCGAGCGCGGCGACAGCGACGCGAGCACGCGCGGCAGCGTCAAGGCGGCGCGGCCGGCGGGGTCGAGCAGCACGACGTCGGTCAGCTCGAACGACGGCATGAAGCCTTCGGTCAGCGCCTCGATGCGGCCGATGCGCACGGGAATCCCGAGCACGCGGGACGCCTGCATTTCCAGCTCGGGGCGCAGCTCGCCGATTCGCGGCACAATGAATGCATGAAGCGCTCCCCATGCCAGCGCCAGCACGAGCCAGAGCGCCAGGAGCAGCCACAGGAGGCCCTTCGCGACGGCTGCGTACGCCTGCAGGCGGCGTGAAGGCAAGGCGGACGGACTCGCGGTCATGAAATCTTCGGACGTATCAGGAATTATGACCCCCGGCCACCCTGCGGGTTCACTCGCACAGGGCAATTCGGCGACGGCGACGGCAGCACGTCATCCCGATCATGCGGCGCCGCGCCTGTCGGACCACTCCCGCTTCGTGCAACGATTGCGCCGCCGCTACGGTTCGGAACTGCATTGGCTCGCCGCAGGCGCGCCGACACACGAAACCATGCAGCTCGCGTACGAAGGCCTGCGCGCCGAAGGGCACGCGCCCGCGACCGCGCTGCGCATCCTGCGCCAACTGGTGATGGAGCGCCTCGTCGTGCTCGATTGCGAGCAAGGCGCGCCGCTGGCCGTCGTCACGCGCGCCGTCACCGATCTCGCCGAATTCGCGCTGGACATCGCATGCACCGAAGCGAGCCGCGTGCTCGATGCCGACCACGGCGCGCCGCTCGCGCCGGACGGCAGCCGCGCGCAGATGTGGGTCGTCGGCATGGGAAAGCTCGGCGCGCGCGAGCTCAACGTGTCCAGCGACATCGACCTGGTCTACGTGTACGACCACGAGGGCGAGACGGCAGGCGTGGGCGGGCGCGGGCGCATCAGCAACCACGAATATTTCGCGAAGGCGGTGAAGGCCATCTTCGCGCTGGTCGGCGACCCGACCGAGCACGGGTTCGTCTTCCGCCTCGATCTGGCGCTGCGGCCCAACGGCAATTCGGGGCCGCCGGTGGTCTCGCTCGGCGCGCTCGAGGACTACTTCATGGCGCAGGGCCGCGAGTGGGAGCGCTTCGCCTGGCTCAAGAGCCGCGTCGTCGCGCCGCACTCGGCGGTGCACGACAAATCGGCGCAGCAGCTGCGCGCCGTCGTGCTGCCCTTCGTGTTCCGGCGCTACCTCGATTACAACGTCTTCGATGCGCTGCGTGTGCTGCACCGGCAGATTCGCGAGCACGCCGCACGCCGCAGCGCCGGGCGGCCCGAGCGCGCGAACGACGTCAAGCTCTCGCGCGGCGGGATCCGCGAGATCGAGTTCATCGTGCAGCTGTTGCAGGTGGTGCGCGGGGGCCAGTACCCGGAATTGCGCACGCGCCCGACATTGCAGGCGCTGCAACGCGTCGCCGCCGCGGGGCTGATGCCCGAATCGACAGCGCATTCGCTCGCGCAGGCGTATGAATTCCTGCGGCGCGTCGAGCACCGCATCCAGTACCTCGACGACCAGCAGACGCATGTGCTGCCCAATGGCTGCCGCGACGACGACGGTGACCTCACGTGGATCGCCCGGACCATGGGCTTCGACGATTGCTGCCCTTTCCTGCATGAGCTGGGCGGCCACCGCGAATTCGTCGCGCAGGAATTCGATACGCTGCTCGGCGGCACGCAGGAATGCAAGGGCTGCCAGGGACCCAAGGGCGCCAAGGCGCCGCCGGACCTCGAGGCGTTGCAGGAGCAGCTGCCCGCGCAGATGCGTGAGCGGGTCGCGCTGTGGTCGCGGCACCCGCGCGTGCTGGCCTTGCGCGACGATGCACGCGCGCGGCTCGCACGGTTGGTCGCGCGCACGGGGCAGTGGCTGGGTGAAGGACGCGTCACCGAGGAAGCCGCGCTGCGCATGGCCGACTGGATCGAGCCGCTGCTGCGCCGCGAGAGCTACCTCGCGCTGCTGTGGGAGCGCCCCGGCGTGCACGAGCGCCTGCTGCGCCTGCTCGGCGCGGCGCGCTGGCCGGCGCGCTACATCCTGCAGCACCCGGGCGTGATCGACGAACTCGCGAGCGAGCAGCTGTTCTCGGAACGCTTCGACGCGAACGAATTCGAAAAGGACCTCGAGCAGCGGCGGCACGCGCTGACGATCACCGGCGAGGCCGACGACGAGACGCTGCTCAATTTGCTGCGGCGTACGCACCACGCCGAAGTGTTCCGCACGCTGGCGCGCGACCTCGAAGGCTGCCTCACGGTCGAACAGGTCGCCGACGACCTGTCCGCACTCGCCGATTCCGTGCTTCGCGTCACCGCGCGCTGGTGCTGGGAGCGGCTGAAGCAGCGCCACCGGGACGCGGCGCAGTTCGGCATCGTCGGTTACGGCAAGCTCGGCGGCAAGGAGCTGGGCTACGGCAGCGACCTCGACATCGTGTTCGTTTACGAGGACGACGACGAGCGCGCGCCGGAAGCGTACGGCGCGTTCGTGCGCAAGTTGATCAACTGGCTGTCCACGAAGACGTCCGAGGGCGACCTGTTCGAGATCGACACCGCCTTGCGTCCCAACGGCAGCTCCGGGCTGCTGATCACCACGTTCGACGCGTTCGCGAATTACCAGCAACAGCGCGGCAGCAACACGGCGTGGACCTGGGAGCACCAGGCGATGACGCGCGCGCGTTTCGTGTGCGGCATGGCGGCGCTCGCGCCGCGTTTCGATGCGGTGCGTGAAGCGGTGATCACCGCGGTGCGCGACAAGGACAGCCTGCGGCGCGAAATCATCGCGATGCGCGAGAAGGTGCGCGCCGCGCGCCCGGTCAAGGAAGGCCGCTTCGACGTGAAGCACAGCCCGGGCGGCATGGTCGACGCGGAGTTCGCCGTGCAGTTCCTGGTGCTGTCGGAGTCGGCGCAACACGGTGAGCTGATCCCGAACGCCGGCAACATCGCGCTGTTGCAGCGCGCCGAGGCAGCGGGCTTGCTGCCGCCAGGCGTCGGCAGCGCCGCGGCGAGCGCCTACCGCGAGTTGCGGCGGGTGCAACACCGCGCCCGGCTGAACGAAGAGCCGACCCAGCTTGCCGCGGACGCGCTGCCGGTGGAGCGCGACGCGATCCTCGCGCTGTGGCGGGCGGTGTTCGAAGCGGTGTGAGGCAGCGGCGCGACCGGCGCGCCAGGAGTCATTTCGCCGCGCGAATCTTCTCGACCAGTTTCGTCGTCGAATAACCGTCGACGAACGCAATCGCCAGCGCCTTGCCGCCGTAGCCGCGCACGACCTGCGCTTCGGCGAGCCGGTCCATGTCGTAGTCGCCGCCCTTGACCAGCACCTGCGGCTTGAGCTCGCGAATGAGCTCGAGGGGCGTGTCCTCGTCGAAGAAGGTGACGAGCGATACCGACTCGAGCGCGGCCAGCATCGCGGCGCGGTCCTGCTCGCGGTTCAACGGGCGATCGGGCCCCTTGCCGAGCCGCCGGGCCGACGCGTCGGTGTTGACGCCGACGACGAGGCTCGCGCCGAGGTCCCGCGCCTGTTCGAGGTACGCGACGTGCCCGCGATGGAGCACGTCGAAGACGCCATTGGTGAAGACGACCGGCTGGGCGAGCGCCGCAACGCGCTGCGCAGCCTGGGCGCGCGAGACGATCTTCGATTCGAAGCGGCTGGTCACGCCGCGCCGGACAGGAGTGCGCCGCCGGCGGGGCCAAGGCTCGCGGCCACTTCCTTGCGGTAGCGATTGAGTTCCTGCACGCTCTTGAAGCTGCGGTCCATCAGCAGCGACAGGTTGTGCAGGATGCGTTCGACGACCTTGTTCTCCCACACGGTATCGAAGTTGATCTGCTTGTCCAGCCACTGCTCCAGCCACTCCGGGTTCGGCAGGCGCGACTGGATGGTGTCGCGCGGGAACAGCGACTTGTTCACGTGCAGGTTGGTCGGGTGCAGGGCTTGCGCCGTGCGCCGGGCACTGGCCATCAGCACGCCGATCTTCGTGAACGCCGCCTTCGCCTCGAGCCCGAAATTGTCGAGCGCGCGCCGCATGTAGCGCAGGTAAGCGCCGCCGTGGCGCGCCTCGTCCTGCGACAGCGTCGTGTAGATATGCCTGATCACCGGTTCGGTGTGCCACTCGGCCGCACGGCGGTACCAGTGGTTCAGGCGGATCTCGCCGCAAAAATGCAGCATCAGCGTCTCGAGCGCGGGCGCGGGCTCGAACTCGAAGCGGATCTCGTGCAGCTCCTCCTCGCTGGGCACCAGCGAGGGCCGGAAGCGCCGCAGGTACTCCATGAGGACGAGCGAGTGCTTCTGCTCCTCGAAGAACCAGATCGACATGAACGCGGAAAAGTCGCTGTCGTTGCGGTTGTCACGCAGGAACATCTCGGTGGCCGGCAGGGCCGCCCACTCGGTGATGGCGTTCATCTTGATGGTCTGGGCCTGCTCGTCCGACAGCTTGCCGGGCTCGAATTGCGCCCAGGGGATGTCCCTGTCCATGTCCCATCGGACGGACTCGAGCTGCTTGAACAATTCGGGGTAGAGCATGGGGTTTCGGGCAGGCAACTGCAGATTTTAGTCGGACAGGTGAAAATGGCTTGACAACCTTTGGGGAGACCGCGATGCCGAGGACTTTCTGGAGTGCCTCCCTGGTGCTGCTTGGCGCACTGTCCGCCGCCTTCCCGCTCGCGGTGCGCGCCGCTCCGCCGCAGGCCTGCCCTGCGGCGATCAACCACACCTTCCCCCGGCTGCAGGACGAAAAACCGCAGGCGCTGTGCCAGTACGCGGGCAAGGTGCTGCTGGTGGTGAACACCGCCAGCTATTGCGGCTACACCCCGCAGTACAAGGGTCTCGAGGCGCTCTACGCGCAATACCGCGAGCGCGGCCTCGTCGTCCTGGGTTTCCCGTCGAACGACTTCGAGCAGGAAAAGGGCAACAACAAGGACATCGCGGAATTCTGCGAGAACACCTACGGCGTGAAATTCCCGATGTTCGGGGCCTCGCACGTGCAAGGTGCGCAGGCGAACGAGATGTACCGGCAACTCGCGCAGGTCACCGGGCAGGAGCCGCGCTGGAATTTCTACAAGTACCTCATCTCGCGCGACGGCCGAATCCTCGCCGTGTACCCGAGCAAGGTCACGCCGGAAGACCCGCAGCTGCTGTCCGCGATCGAAAAGCAGCTCGCTGCCAACTGACGCGCGCGCCGCGCCGGCGCGGCGCGGTCAGCTGCCTGCAAGCAATGTGTTCGCGGGCCGCTTCGCGACACAAAAATTTACCGAAGCCTTGCTTGAAGGACTGGAACTGAGCGCCATTGCCTCCACTCTCACGGGCAGAGGTGCAGGAGGAGCAAGTCCAGGAACCCTTTCTTGCTGCGAAGCCGTCCGGCCTGCCGGATTGCAATCCCGAGGCGACTCTTCTCCTCCTCCCTCCCTCCCTCTTTCGTCCCGGGGCGCTTCGCAGCATTTTTCATTCAAAACAAAAACCGCCCGAGGGGCGGTTTTTGTTTTGGTTTGGCTAGGCAAAAAGGCCGGAGTGAATCCGGCCTTTTTGCTGTCACCTTGCTCTGCGCGATGCTCCGAGCAAGGTCGGTCGAGGGCCGGCTTACGCCGGCTTGGTGTCGATGAAGCTTGAGCGCGTCATCAGCTTGTCGTGAAGCTTGGCGAGATTGGGGTAGGGGGTGCGCCAGTCGATGTCGGGGAAGCGGAAATCGAGGTAGCCAAGCGCACAGCCGGCCGCGATGTCGGCGAGGCTCAGGTAGATGCCGGCGCAAAAGGGCTTGTCGCCCAGGCCCTGGCTCATGGCCTTGAGGCTCGCCTGCACTTTCCCGAGGTGCCGTTCGATCCAGGCCTGGCTGCGTTCGACCTTCTTGCGGCCCGGCCAGTTCGCCTCGAGCCGCGCGAGGATCGCGGCGTCGAGCACGCCGTCGGCGAGCGCTTCCCACGTCTTGACTTCGGCGCGCTCGCGCCCCACCGCCGGAATGAGTTTCCCCACCGGCGACAGCGTATCGAGGTACTCGACGATGACGCGCGAGTCGAACAGCGCTTCGCCGCCCTCCATCACGAGGCACGGCACCTTGCCGAGCGGGTTGGACTGCGCGATGGTCGTCTCGGCGGCCCAGACGTCCTCGAGCACGAATTCGTAGTCGAGCTTCTTTTCGGCCATCACGATGCGCACCTTGCGCACGTAAGGGCTGGCGGTCGCTCCGATCAATTTCATGGACAAGCTGTTTTCCCCGGCTGCTGTTCGAGTTGTGGGTCGGCGCATTTTACCGAGCACTGCGATTCGGGGAGTGACGGCGGGCACTCCTAGAATCGGGGCATGACGCTTTCGACGATCTCCGCGCTGTCGCCGCTGGACGGCCGCTACGCGACGCGGCTGGCCGCCCTGCGCCCGCTGATGAGCGAAATGGGCTACATGCACAAGCGGGTGCAGGTGGAGATCTGCTGGTTCATCGCGCTGTCCGATTGCGGATTCGCCGAATTCAAGCCGCTCACGCCCGGCGCCCGCACCTACCTGCTCGGGCTGGCCAAGAATTTCTCCGAAGGCGACGCCCGCGCGATCAAGGAGATCGAGAAGACGACCAACCACGACGTGAAGGCGGTCGAATACTGGATCAAGTCGAAATTCGACGCGCGGCCCGAACTGAAGGCGGCGGGCGAGTTCGTCCACTTCGCGTGCACCAGCGAGGACATCAACAACACCAGCCACGCGCTGCAGCTGAAGGGCGCGCGCGACCAGGTGATCCTGCCGGCGCTCGATGCGCTCGTGGCCACGCTGCGCAGGATGGCGCACGCCTACGCCGATGTGCCGATGCTGTCGCGCACGCACGGGCAGACGGCCAGCCCCACGACGGTCGGCAAGGAGATCGCGAACATCGTCGTGCGGCTGGCCGCCGCGCGCGAGAAGATCGCCGCGGTGAAGCTGCTCGGCAAGATGAACGGCGCGGTGGGCAACTACAACGCGCACGTGGCCGCCTGGCCCGACTTCGACTGGGAAGCGTTCGCGCGCAAGGTGGTCGAGACGCCCGAGCCGCTCGGGCTCGGGCTCACGTTCCAGCCGTACAGCATCCAGATCGAGCCGCATGATTACATGGCCGAGCTGTTCGACGCGATCGCGCGCACCAACACCATCCTGATCGACTTCGCGCGCGACACCTGGGGCTACATCAGCCTGGGCTACTTCAGGCAGAAGCTGCGCGAAGGCGAGATCGGCTCCTCGACCATGCCGCACAAGGTCAACCCGATCGACTTCGAGAACGCCGAAGGCAATCTCGGGCTGGCCAACGCGCTGCTCAAGCACTTGTCGGAAAAGCTGCCGGTCTCGCGCTGGCAGCGCGACCTGACGGACTCCACCGTCCTGCGCAACATGGGCGTCGCGCTCGGCTATGCGGCGCTCGCGTACAACGCGCTGGGCATCGGCCTGGCCAAGCTCGAACTCAATCGCGACGCGATCGCGCAGGACCTGGGCAACGCGTGGGAAGTGCTGGCCGAGCCGATCCAGACCGTGATGCGCCGCTTCCACCTCGAAGGCGCGTACGAGAAACTCAAGGAAGCGACGCGTGGGCGCACCGTGCGGGCCGAAGACCTGCACGCCTTGATCCGCTCGCTCGAGATTCCCGACGCGGAGAAAGAGCGGCTGCTCGCGCTCACGCCGGCAAGCTATATCGGCAAGGCCGCCGAACTCGCGCGCCGCGCCTGACCGCGTGGCAATCAAGTCCACCATCTTCAAGGCGCAGGTCTCGGTCGCGGACATCGACCACGGCTACTACGCCGACCACGCGCTGACGATCGCGCGTCACCCGAGCGAAACCGACGAACGCATGATGATCCGGCTGGTGGCGCTCGCCTTCAACGCGCACAAGCTGCAGGACGTGTGCAACGGCGACGGCACGCTGGTCTTCGGCGCGGGGCTGTCCAGCCCCGACGAACCCGATGTGATCCTGCGCGACTTCACCGGCCGCGCCCGCTGCTGGATCGAGGTGGGCCAGCCGGAAGACCGGCCGCTCGCGAAAGCATGCGGCCAGTCCGACGAAGTCATGGTGTACGCCTTCTCCGCCGCGGCCGACGTCTGGTGGCGTGGCATCGAAGGCAAGCTCACGCGTTTGCAGAACCTGTCGGTCTGGCGAGTTGCCGCGGACGTTTCGCAGTCGCTCGCGCAACTCGCGCAGCGCACGATGCAGTTGCAGGCGACGATCCAGGAAGGCGCGCTGATGCTCGGCGACGGCACGAACACGGTCGACATCGAGCCGGTGCGGTGGAAGTGATCGTGACTATCATTCGCCACGCTGCATAAGAAACGAATGAGCTCCTACCCACCCCTGAGGTCCGCCGTCTGCACGGAAGCAACGTTGATGCGGCCGGACTTCCAGGAATGGGTGCAGAGACTGAAGGAACACCGCGAACACCGGCACCGCAAGCCTTGGGAGTGGGCTTTCATCTGCCAGGCGCTCTTCGAAAGAGACATGCTCCGCTCGGGGCGCAAAGGCTTGGGGTTCGCGGTGGGACAGGAGCCAATGACGGCCCTCTTTGCTTCGAGCGGTGCCAACATCGTGGCGACCGACCTGTTCACGGACGCCTCGGCCGCGAAAGGCTGGGTCGAAACCGGCCAGCACGCCAGCGGTTACGAGGCCATCAACCTGCGTGGCCTTTGCGACGAGGCCGTGTTGCGCGAGCGTGTCGAGTTTCGCTTCGCCGACATGAACCACATTCCGGAAGACTTCCACGGGCAGTTCGACTTCGTCTGGTCGGCGTGTGCATTCGAACACCTGGGGTCACTGGAACTCGGCAAGCAATTCGTCGTGAATTCCATGAAATGCCTGCGCGCGGGCGGCGTCGCGGTCCACACGACCGAATTCAATGTTTCATCGAATTGGAACACCGTCAAGGAAGGTGACACGGTGCTCTACCGGCGGCGCGACATCGACGACCTTTTGCGCAGGCTGCGCAGGCAGGGGCATGCCGCCGACATCGACTACGACATCGGCAACAGCGTCGCAGACGGCACCATTGACCTTCCGCCGTACAAACATACTGTGCACATGAAGCTGCGGATCGGGGATTTCGTGTCGACTTCGATCGGGCTCATCATTTCCAAAGGCGCAAGCCTGCGGCGCCCTGCGTGGCGCACGTGGTTCGCCCGCTAAACAACGTGCGGGCCCAACCGGCGGTCCACGTTCGGTTGGCGAGATTCGGCAGTGCGCCTCATCGCGGCATCCACGCCCCGCAGTTCCAGCACTGCTCGAAGCCACCTTCGACCATCTCGCCGCAAGTGCAAAGCCACTTGCGTTGCGGCACGTGCGCCAGGTCGTGCAGGAGCGCGCGCGCCGCCTGCTCCTGCTCTTCGTGCGTGATCCACACTTCGGGCAGGCACTGGTCGGGCGGCAATTCGCCCGCCACCGAGCTCAGGTAGTA
>DATBPW010000060.1:0-8938 GCA_036561125.1 Ramlibacter sp.
TACCGCAGCGGCATCTACTACACGACGCCGGAGCAGAAGCAGGAAGCCGAAAAGATCCTCCACGAGCTCGCCGAGGAGAAGGCGTTCGACCGGCCGATCGTCACCGAGGTGCAGCCGCTGGCGAACTACTGGCCCGCCGAGGACTACCACCAGGACTTCTTCGAGAAGAACCCGCACCAGGGCTACTGCCTCGCGGTGGCGGCGCCGAAAGTCGCGAAGTTCAGGAAGACGTTTCGCGAGCTCTCGAAGGACTGAGCACGGCGTACACGACCGCGATCGCCGCGAGCGTGCACACCACGATCGCGCCCGAGGGCAGGTCGAACAGCGCCGACAACGCAAGCCCCAGCGCGTACCCGACCACGCCGATCGCGTACGCCACCACGAGCCTGCGCTTGGGCGCGCCGAAACGCGTCGCGAGCGCCGGCACGATCAGGCTCGAGAACACGAGGTACACGCCGACCAGTTGCACCGACGCCGTCACCGCCACTGCGAACGCACCGTAGAACCCGAAGCGCCCGAGCCGCTGCACCAGTCCGCCGAAGATCGCGATCACGAGGACCGCGGTGATGCCGGTGAGCCACGCGAGCTGCGTCGGGTTGACCCACAGGATCTGCCCCACGAGCAAATCCTTGAGGTGTTCGCCGCCGTGCGGATTGCTCGCGAGCAGCACGATGCCCACCGACGAGGCCAGCACGAACAGCACGCCGATCAGCGCTTCCTGCTCGCGCGGCGCGCGCCGCTCGGTCCACGTGAGCAGCGTCGCGCCGAGCAGCGCCGCGACGACGGCCGCCGCCTGCGTCCACACGCCGCTCTCAGGCAGGCCCACCGCCATCGCGAAGATCACGCCGAGCCCCGCGACCTGCGCGATCGCGAGGTCGATGAACACGATGCCGCGATCGAGCACCTCCATGCCCAGCGGAACGTGCGTGGCGAGCACGAGCAGCCCCGCCATGAGCGCGGGCCCGAGGATGGTCCAGTCGAGGGCAGCCCAGTTCATTTGTGGTTCAGCGCTGCGAGCAGCCGCGCGATCGTGTCGTCGAACAGCGAGTACAGGTCCTTCGCCGCATCGGTGCCACCGACGGTGAAGGGGATCTTCACCGCGGGAATCTTCGCATTCTGCTGCATCCAGTCGGACGGCCGCGAATCCTGGTAGGCCGCGTAGATCACCATGCGCGCGGGCGTGGCCTTCAACGTCGCGAGCACTTCCTGCAGGTGCGACGCACTCGGCTCCACGCCCGGCTTCGGTTCGAGCACCGCGACCTCCTTCATGCCGAGCCAGTCGTACAAGTAGGCGAACGCCTTGTGCTGCGACACGACCGGAATCCCGCGCAGCGGCGCGGCCTGCGCCGTCCACTTGGCGATCGCCTGTTGCCACTTCTGCGAGAACTCCGCGCCGCGTTGCTGGTACTGCGCGGCATGCGCGGCATCCACTTGCGCGAGCCGCTGCGTGAGCGCGGTCGCGACCGCGGCGATGTTGCGCGGATCGGTCTGGATGTGCGGGTTGCCGGCCGCGTGCACGTCGCCTTGCGAGCGATCCACGCTCGTCGGGATCTCGAGCATGCGCACGTAACGCGAAGCTTCGAAGTAGCCGGGCTGCCCGGGCTGCACCTTGTCGTTGCCCGACTGCTGCGTCAGCACCGGCAGCCAGCCGATCTCCAGTTCCGCCCCCGTGCACACGACGAGGTCGGCGTTGCGCATGCGCGCGATGAGGCTCGGCTTGGCCTGCACCTGGTGCGGGTCCTGCAGGCCGTTGGTGGCGACGGTGACGTCGACGAGGTTGCCGCCGATCGCTTGCGTGAGCGCGCCCCACTCGGGCTCGCACGCGAAGACACGGAGGGCCGCGTGCGCGGGTGCCGCGAACGCGACGAGCGCCGCGCACGCAAGGAGGAATCGATGGATCTGTTTCATGGAGAGAGCTTTCAGAAGCTGTGCGCGCCATGCGCGCCCAGGCTCATCATGTATTGGAGGGACCACTGGTTGTCGGCGGGGCCGGGGCGCGACAGGTCGCGCGCGTACTGCAGGCGGATGCGCGAGAACTCGCTGGGCGTCCAGTCGAGCATCAGGCTGTTCTTGCGCGGGTGCCAGCCTTCGAGCGCGTAGAGCGACGCGTTCGCGCCGTAATCGGGCGAGCCGGGGTCGAGCCGCTCGGTGCGCAAGCCCACGCGCCAGCCGCGCATGAACTGGTAGACGCCTTGCACGTACCAGCCCGATTGCGCCGCGTCGTACGGCCCGGCGAGCGGCCCCGCCAATGCGTCCGCCACCATCGTGCCGTTGCGCGTGCTGTGCAGGTACTCGCCTTGCAGTTTGAAGTTGGTTCGCGTCGCGTTCCCGTTGGGCGCCCACTTCCACACCGCATCGGCGATCCACACGCGCGTGCGGCCCGTGAACGAATCGAGGCGCGGCGCGAGCATCGGGTCGAGCCCGATCACTTGCTGGTCCGTCGCCTTCGCATCGAGCAGCGAGACGCCCGCGCGCCAGCTCGAGCTGTCGCCGATGTCGCCGCCGGTGTGCAGCGCAAGCGCCGTCGCACCTGCGCCGTTGCGCGACGAGTCCGAGCCCGGGTAGCTGCGGCCGCGGCCCACTTCACCGCGCAGTTCGATGAACGTGTCGGTCGGCGCGAGCCATGCGACCTGCAAGCCGTCGTCCGCGAACTGGCCGCCGAGCATCGCCTGATAGGCGAGCGGTGCATCGACGAAGTCCCACACGTGCGAGTGCTGCGAATTGAGGTAGCCGATCGACGACAGGTAGCGGCCCGCCTTCAGCGTGAGCCCGTGCCCGAGCGACGTCGTCTGCACGTACGCCTCTTCGACCGACGCGCTGTTGTCGCGCGCGAAGCTGATCGCCGCAAAGCCGCTGAACCACGGGTCGACGTTCGCGCTCAGGCCCAGCTCCGACTCGCCGAGGCTGAAGCCGCGCGTGCCCGGGCCGATCTCGGCGCCGGGCGGCAACGCGAAGCCGCTGATGCGGTAGTTCGCCGGGTCACGGCTCGTGCGCGTGGCAAGGCCCGACAGGATCAGCGACAGCGCGGGATTGAAGCCGTTGCCGGACGAGCCCTGCGGGCTCGCCGCTGCGACAGGCGCGGGCGGCGGCGGCGGAGGTGCCGGTGGCGCCGTTGCGGGGGCCGCCGTTTGCGCGGCGTCGAGCTTCGCCTCGAGCGCGCGGATGCGCGCCTCGTACTGCGCGCGCATCTGCTGGATCTCGTCGCGCAATGACTGGATGTCGGCCGCGCTCTGCGCGCGGGCCGGAAGGGGTGCGAGCACGCACAGGCATGCGGCCGCGACAAGGGATCTCATGAAAGCGTTTCCTTTCCTGCGAGGAATGCGTCGAATGCGCCGCGGCCCGGCAGCGGGCGCGGCGAGCGAACCAACGAATCAGCGCAGGAAGGGCGGGGCGCGCGAGAGGAAATGAACCGGGCGCTCGCGGGTGACGGGCACCGACACGGCCCACGACGGCTGCTCCGCGACCGCGGGCGCATGCAGCACGACCAGCGAGTGCGTGGCAGCGCCGCCGCCTGTGACCGCCGCTGCGGCGACGCACAGGTCGCAATGCGTGCCCGCCGGCGACGACTTGTGCTGCAGCGCCGCCTTGACGTGCGACAGCTCGTGCGCGGCCGCCGCCACTTGCGCGAGCGGCAGCACCAGCGCAAGGAGCAAGGCGAGGACGAGGCGCCGGGTCATGGAGGGCGCATCTTACGCCTGGGGAACAATGGCGAGGTGAACCCCGCCGTGCTCGCCCCCTTGATTCCCGTCATCGCGCTGACAGCTGCGGGCTTCGTCGCCGGGCGGATCGGCTGGCTCGATGCCTTGCGCGTGCGCAAGCTGTCGAACTTCGTCTTCCTCGTGCTCGCGCCGGCGCTGCTGTTTCGCACGATGGCGCGCGTGCATGTGGGCGGGCTGGACTTCCGTCCCGTCGCGAGCTACTTCATCGCGGTCGCGATCATCTTCTTCGCCACGCTCGCGATCCGCGGCTTCAATCGCAAGGCCGCGGTGATCGCGCTGGCCAACACGTACAGCAACAACGTGATGATCGGCGTGCCGCTGGTCGCGCTCGCGTACGGCCAGCCGGGGCTCGTCGCGCTGTTCACGCTGGTGTCGGTGCACGCGATCATCCTGCTCACGAGCGGCACCGTTGCGCTCGAGCTCGCGTCGATGCGTGAGCATGCGGCGGGCGCCGAACATTCGACGGCGAGGACCGTGCTGCTCGCGCTGCGCAACGCGATCATCCATCCGGTGCCGCTGCCGATCATCGCGGGCCTGGCGTTCGCGGCGAGCGGGCTCGTGTTGCCTCAGGCCGTCGACACACCACTGCACTGGCTCGGCCGGGTGTTCGGCCCGTTCGCGTTACTGCTGGTCGGCGCGTCGCTGGCATTGATCCACCTCGGGCGCGCATGGCGTGCGGGACTGGAGCTGGCGCTCGTCAAGAACGTGGTGCATCCGGTGCTGGTGGCGGCGATCGCGTACTGGATGCACGTGGGCGCGGTGGAGCGCAACGTGATGGTGCTGTCCGCCGCGCTGCCGATCGGCGCGAACGTGTTCCTCTTTTCGCAGCGCTATGGCGTCGCGCAGGAGGAAGTCACGGCGGGAGTGGCCGTGTCGACGTTGCTCGCCGTGCCTAGCGTCGCGCTCGTCCTGATGCTGCTGTCTTAAGGCGCGAGGCGTTCGCGCACCCACTGGCCGCCGGCCCACCGGTAGCGCAGCCGGTCATGCAGGCGGCTCTTGCGCCCTTGCCAGAACTGCCATTCGTCCGGCACGAGACGGTAGCCGCCCCAGTGCGGCGGGCGCGGTGGCTTCAGCAGGAACTGCGCGCTGTATTTCGCAGCGGCGGTGACGAGCGACGTGCGGCTGTCGATCACCTGGCTTTGCGGGCTGGCCCACGCGCCGATGCGCGAATCGAGTGGGCGCGAGGCGAAGTACTCGTCGCTTTCCTGGGCGCTCGTCTTCTCGACGCGGCCCTCGATGCGCACGACGCGTTCGAGTTCGACCCAATGGAACTGCAGCGCGGCGAATGGATTGCCCGCGAGCTCCGTGCCCTTGCGGCTTTCGTAATTCGTGTACCAGACGATCCCGCGCTCGTCGAAACCCTTGATCAGCACGGGCCGCGTGCTGGGCCGAAGGTTGCTCGCGACCGTCGCAACCGTCATCGCGTTCGGCTCCGGGATTTCCGCGGCGATCGCTTCGCCGAGCCATTGCTCGAACTGCTTGAGCGGGTCGGCGTGCGACGCGCCTTCGCTCAGCTCCGCGCGCTCGTAGCTCTTCCGCAAGTCGGCGAGGCGCTGGGACGTCGGGGTGCTCATCGCCGGATTTTCGCATCCTCGGGAAAACCCGATGAACTTTTTGTACGACAGGCTTACGCTGCAAGTTCGCAAACGAGGCTCAACCCAAAGGACGCACCATGAGTGTCAACTTCACCCTGAACGGCAAGGCAGTTCACGCGAAAGCTGAACCCGATACACCCCTGCTCTGGGTGATCCGCGACGAGATGGGCCTCACGGGCACCAAGTTCGGCTGCGGCCAGCAACTGTGCGGCGCTTGCACCGTGCACCTCGATGGCAAGCCCGTGCGCTCATGCCAGACGCCGCTGTCGGTCGTCGCCGGCAAGAAGGTCGCGACCATCGAGAGCCTGTCGCGCAACAACACGCATCCGCTGCAGGTGGCGTGGATCAAGCACGACGTGCCGCAGTGCGGCTATTGCCAGTCGGGCCAGTTGATGAGTGCGGCCGCGCTGCTGGCGACCAACAAGAACCCGAGCGACGCGGAGATCGACGGCGCGATGAGCGGCAACATCTGCCGCTGCGGCACGTACCCGCGCATCCGCGCGGCCATCAAGGATGCTGCCGCCTCGATGCGCGGTGCCAAGGCCTGAGCGCCAGGAGAACGCTATGAACGCCATCGTCGAAACCTCCCGCCGCAATTTCCTGAAGACCTCCGCCGCCGTCACCGGCGGCCTGATGGTCGGCTTCTCTGTCGACACCATGCGCAGCGCGCAGGCTGCCGGCACCTTGCGCACGCCCAACGCGTGGGTGCACATCTCCGACGACAACACCATCACGCTGATCACCGCGCGGTCCGAAATGGGCCAGGGCGTGTACACGTCGATGCCGATGCTGATCGCCGAGGAACTGAACGTGGACCTGAATCGCATCCAGGTCGCGGTCGCGCCGCCCGACAAGGTGTATGTGAACGCGCTGCTCGGCGCGCAGATCACGGGCGGCTCCACGTCCGTGCGCGACGGCTGGGAAAAGCTGCGCGTCGCGGGCGCGCAAGTGCGCGAGATGCTGCTGATGGCGGCCGCGCAGAAATGGAACGTCGACCGCAGCGAATTGCGCGCCGAGAACGGCGTCGTGTATGGGCCGAAGGGCAAGCGCGCCACGTACGGCCAGCTTGCCGAAGCGGCAACGCAGATGCCGGTGGTCGCCAATCCGCCGATGAAGGACCCGAAGGACTTCCGCATCGTCGGCAAGCGCACCAAGCGCCTGGACACGCCGATGAAGGTGAACGGCAAGGCGCAGTTCGGCATCGACGTCAAGCTGCCCGGCATGGTGTACGCCAGCATCGAGCAGTCGCCCGTGATCGGTGGCAAGGTCGTGAGCTTCGACGCGACGAAGGCGAAGACGATGCCCGGCGTGATCGACGTGGTGCAGGCCGGCGACACCGGCGTGGCCGTGGTGGCCGACACGTACTGGCGCGCGAAGAAAGCACGCGAGACGCTCGAAGTGAAGTGGGACCTGGGCCCGCTTGCCGAAGCGGACCACAACACGATGCTGCTGTCGACACGCAACTCGATGGAAGACACCGAGCCGCTCACGATCGGCACGCCGGTGGGCGACGTCAACGCCGCGATGCCGTTTGCCGCGAAGGTCATCACCGCCGAATACGTGACGCCGCTGCAGGCGCATGCGCCGATGGAGCCGATGAACTTCACGGCGAGCTTCAAGGACGGCAAGGTGCTCGCGATCGGCCCGACGCAGTTCCAGCAGGGCGCGCAAGGCGCGATCGCGGCGGCGCTCGGTGTGAAGCCCGAGGACATCACGCTGCGCACGACGTTCCTCGGCGGCGGCTTCGGCCGGCGCCTGGAGCTGGACTTCGTCACGCAGTCCGCGCTGGTCTCGAAGGCGGTCGGCCGCCCGGTGAAGGTGCTGTGGACGCGCGAGGACGACACCACGCACGACTTCTATCGCCCCATCGGCGTGAACGTGCTCAAGGCCGGCCTCGACGAGAAGGGCATGCCGGTGGCGCTGTACTACAAGGTCGCGTCGCAGTCGGTCACGCAGCGCGCGTTCGGCCTGCCGCCCAAGACGTTCGACCCGTTCATGGCCGAAGCGGCGGTGGCGCCGTACGAGATCCCCAACACGATGCACGAGCTGTACATCCACGACACGGGCTTCCGCGTGGGCTACTGGCGCGCCGTGAGCCACAACATGAACGCGTTCGCCAACGAGAGCTTCATCGACGAATGCGCGAAGGTGGCGGGCATGGACCCGTACGAGTACCGCATGGCGCTGCTCAAGAACAAGCCGCGCTTCGCGCACGTGCTCAAGACGGCCGCGACGAAAGCGGGTTGGGGCCAGGCGCTGCCCGCCGGCCGCGCACGCGGCGTGGCGCTGATGGAAGGCTACGACACGTACATGGCCGAAGTCGCCGAGATCAGCCTCAACACGGACGGCAGCGTGCGCGTGCACAAGGTCACCGTCGCGGCCGACGTCGGGCACATGGTGAACCCCGACACCGTCGAGGCGCAGATCATGTCGGGCGTGATCTTCGGCATGGGTTCGGGCCTGATGCAGGAGATCACGCTGGAAAAGGGCCGTGTGCAGCAGGCCAACTTCAACACGTATCCGGTGGTGCGCATGAACGAGGCGCCGGTGATCGACATCGTGCTGATCGACAGCACCGAAAAACCCGGCGGCATCGGCGAGCCGTCCACGGCCCTGATCTCGCCCGCGATCGCGAACGCGGTGGCGGCGCTGACCGGCAAGCGCGTGCGCAAGTTGCCGATCACGGCTGAGGCGATCCGGCAGGCGTAACCATCACGCCTTTCGCTTGAAGTTTCGGCGGCGCAGGCATACGCTGCACGCCAGTGGCCCGGCTGTGGGGCCGCAAGGAGTTTGCGGGATGGAAAGTCTCGGACTGCGCGCGCATGATGGCGCGCACGCGCGGCGCCGCGAGGGGCAAGGCGGCGCCGCGCACCTTCCATGAGTTCGCCTGTGGTGCTCGTCCTCGCCTCCGGGCGGGGCGAGCGCTTCCAGGCGTCGGGCGGCGCGGGCAGCAAGCTCGATGCGCTGCTCGCGGGCAAGCGCGTGATCGACTGGACGCTCGACGCCGTCAAGGCCAGCGGCCTGCGCTGGCATCTCGAACGAAGCAACCATCCGGGCCTGGGCGATTCCATCGCAGCCGCCGTGCGCGCGACGCCCGACGCAACGGGCTGGCTCGTGCTGCCGGCCGACCTGCCGCTGATCACACCCGACACGCTGCGCGCGGTGGCCGAATCGCTGGAGCACCACGACGTCGTCGTGCCGCACTACCGCGGCCAGCGCGGCCATCCCGTTGGATTCGACCGCTGCTGCGAAAGCGCGCTGCGCGAATTGCACGGGCCGAACGGCGCGAGCTCCGTTGTGCGCGCCGAAGCGGCGGTGGATGGCGTGTTCGACCTCGAGCTGGACGACGTGGGGATCGTCACCGACATCGACACGGTGTCGGACTTGAAGGCGGCGGAACACGCGATCGCGGCGCGGTGAACGCGGGCGCTCACGCCGCGGGCTGCTGGAAGGTGATCAGGTTGCGGTCGCAAGCCTTGATCGCAAGAAGCCATGCAGATTGGCAGGAACCAGCGATTGGGCGATGCCGTCGAGCTCACGCCAGCTTGCGCGAATGACGCCGCCATCGGTCTCCCTCCCCTCGAGATACGGCTGCTCGTAGAGCCGACCATCCGCGAACGTGGC
>DATBPW010000061.1:0-1772 GCA_036561125.1 Ramlibacter sp.
TTCTTCCAGTTCTACGTGGCGGACGGCAAGCTGTCGTGCCAGCTGTACCAGCGCAGCGCCGACATCTTCCTGGGCGTCCCGTTCAACATCGCCAGCTACGCGCTGCTCACGCACATGATGGCGCAGCAATGCGATCTCGCGCCCGGCGACTTCATCTGGACCGGCGGCGACTGCCACATCTACAGCAACCACCACGAGCAGGTGGAGTTGCAGCTCTCGCGCACGCCCTATCCGTATCCCGAGCTGAAGATCAAGCGCAAGCCGGCGTCGATCTTCGACTACGCGTTCGAGGACTTCGAGATGGTGGACTACCAATGCCATCCCGCGATCAAGGCGCCGGTGGCGGTCTGATGCGATGAAGCTGGGCCTGGTCTTCGCCCGTTCGCGCAACGGCGTCATCGGCAAAGGCGGCGTGATGCCCTGGCGCCTGCCCGAAGACATGGCGCATTTCCGGCAGGTGACGATGGGCGCGCCGGTGATCATGGGCCGCAAGACGTGGGAGTCGATTCCGCCGCGCTTCCGGCCGCTGCCCGGGCGCCGCAACATCGTCGTCACGCGCAGCGGCGATTGGTCCGCGCAAGGCGCCGAGCGCGCCGGCTCGCTCGACGCGGCCCTTGCAATCGTCGCCGCGGAACCTCATGTGTGGGTGATCGGCGGCGGCCAGATCTATGCGCAGGCGCTGCCGCATGCCGACGTCGTCGAAGCCACGGAGATCGATCACGAGTTCGACGGCGACACGCATGCGCCCGCGCTCGGCGCCGAGTGGATCGAAGCGAAGCGCGAACGTCATCATTCGTCCGCCGGGTTCGACTACAGTTTCGTCACGTACCAGAAGAAGCGAGAGCGAGGAGCCTGACATGTCCGAACACGGATTCCACGTGCACGGTCCGCACGACCACGAGATGGAACACGCCGCACAGCATGGCGACGACCCGGGCGAAGGCCACCGTGGCATCGGCGGCCACAGCCTGACCAACCAGGTCGCGCTGTTCACCGCCATCATCTCCACGGCGGGCGCGATGTTCTCGTACATGGGCGGCGCCACGCAGGCCGACGCGCTGCTGTACAAGAACAACTCGCAGATCAAGACGACCGAAGCGTCGGACCAGTGGAACTTCTACCAGTCCAAGAGCAGCAAGCAGAACCTGTCGGAGCTCGCGGCGGCCATCGTCGCGGACGACAAGAAGGATTTCTACCGCAAGGAAATCGACCGCTACAAGGGCGAGAAGGCCGAAGTGATGCTTGCCGCGAAGAAGCTCGAGGCCGAAGCGAAGGCCTGGGACGAAAAGAGCGAGGCGCAGATGCACGTGCATCACCGCTGGGCGCAGGCGACCACGCTGATCCAGGTGTCGATCGCGCTCGCGGCGATCGCGCTGCTCACGAGGAAGAAGTGGCTCGAGTGGGGCATGGTCGGTGTCGGCGGCGCGGGCATCGTGGTCGGGGCACTGGCGGGCCTGCACGTCTGACCTCACGATGACCAAGGCCGCGGAGCAGGGTTACGCGTCGAAGATCGGCGAAGGTGGGCGGCAGCACTCGCTGGACAAGCCCTTCTCCGACGAAGGGTGCGGCGAGAACCTCGTCGGGCTGGGCACGATCATGCAGCTGCTGCCCGCGCCACCCGCGCGCGTGCTCGACCTCGGCTGCGGCGCCGGCTGGACCAGCACGTTCCTCGGGATGCGCGGCTACCACGTGACGGGGCAGGACATCGCGCCGGACATGCTGGCGCTCGCACGCGAGAACAAGCGCCGCTACGGCGTCGCGAACCTCGATTT
>DATBPW010000062.1:0-9636 GCA_036561125.1 Ramlibacter sp.
GTTGCGCGACCACGGCGGTGCGATCGTGGTCGCGCCCGCCGTAGGTCACGCCGTCGCATGCGATGAGGATCTTCGGCTCGATCTGCTTGAAGCGGTCGAGCACGGCGTTGGTGCCCATGTCGGGCGCGCAAATGCTCCACACGCCGCCCAGGCTCGCGACCGCCAGGAAGGCGACGATCGTCTCGGGCACGTTCGGCAGGTACGCCGCGACGCGATCCCCGCGCTGCAGTCCCTGGGCTTTCAGGTGCAACGCGAGCGCGGCCGCTTGCCGCTTCAGCTCGGGCCACGACAGTTCGCGCGCCGCGCCCTTCTCGTTGCGGCTGACGATCGCGGGCATGCCGGCGCGGTGCGCGGCCTCGACATGCCGGAACACCTGCTGCGCGTAGTTCACCTGCGCGCCTTCGAACCAGCGCGTGCCCGGCATGGTTTCCTGCGCGATGACCGAACGGTGGGGCGTGGGTGAGCTCAGGCCGAAGTAGTCCCAGATGCTCTGCCAGAAGGCCGGCAGGTCGCCGACCGACCAGCGCCAGAGCGCGTCGTAGTTGTCGAAGGCGAGGGCGCGTTGGTCGCGCAACCAGTCCTGGTACAGGCGGATCTGGGGGACGACGGCAGGAGTCTCCATCCTTCCAGCATACGGGCGCTTGCACTTTCGCACGATCGTGCTAAACTGGCGCCATGGATGCCCGTACCGCCAAGAGCGAACTCACGCGCGCCGCCATCGTCGGCGCGGCGCTCGACCTCGCGGCGGCCGAGGGGCTCGATGCGATCACGCTGCAATCGGTGGCCGATCGCGTCGGGCTGTCGAAGAGCGGCGTGTTCTCGCGCGTGGGTTCGCGCGAATCGCTGCAGAAAGCGGTGATCGAGGAATTCGGGCGCCGCTTCCTGTCCGACGTATTCGCCCCCGCGATGCGCATGCCCAAGGGCCTGCCGCGGCTGGACGAGATCATGCAGCGCTGGATCGCGCGCACCCGCGATGTCGAAGCGCACTCGGGCTGCATCTTCTCGGCGGGCGCATTCGAGTTCGACGATCGCGAAGGCCCCGTGCGCGACCAGCTGCATTCGGAGGTGACCCGCTGGCGCGCTGCCTTGCGCCGCTCGGTCCTGCAATCGATCGACCAGGGAGACCTCGAGGCGGGCACGGACCCCGAGCAGGTGGTCGGCGAGATGTATGCGCTCATCCTCGGCCTGGTTCACGACGCGCGCTTCTTGCGCGACCCCCGCGCCGCCGAGCGCGCACGCACCAGCTGGCAGCGGCTGGTCGCCGCCTACCGGAAATAGCCGCCCGCTGAATGTTGAATCGCCGCCTCCCCTTGACGTGATTTCGCACGCTCGTGCGAAGAAAGACACCCGATGCTGATTGTTCTTATCGCCGCCCTCGCCTGCGCCGCCCTGCGCGGCGTGGCCGCCGTCGCCATGTCGTGGCGCGATGTACCGCAGTCGAACGACGACATGGTCTTCTTCTGAAAGGAGCGACATGAGCCGCACCGCCATCGAGGCCGCGTCCGAGTTCTACCAGGCCGGCCCCGGAGTGCGCGCGTTTCGCGTTGCGCTCGCCGCTTCGCAACGCGTCTGGCCCGCGCTCGCCGTGCGGCTGTCGACGCGCCTGTTCCTCACGCCGCTTCCGCCGAAATGGCGGCAGCGTGGCACCGGCTGGCGCAAGGAGTGGCGCGCCCAGCGCTGGCCGTTCGAAGGCGTCGGGGTCACGGTCTATTCGGCGCCCGCGGCGCCGCACTCGCCCGTCGTTCTGCTGGTCCACGGCTGGGGCGGCCACGCGGGGCAGTTGCTTCCGCTTGCGCAGGCACTGCTCGCCCGTGGGCTGCAACCCGTGCTGCTCGAAATGCCTGCACATGGCGCGAGCCCCGGCGGCACCAGTGCGTTGCCTCAGTTCGCGCGCGCCATCGAGTACGTGGCAGCGCGGCTGCAGCAGCAAGGCCTCGAGCTGCGCGCACTCGTCGGCCATTCGCTCGGCGCCAACGCGAGTGCATTCGTCGCCGCGCGCGGCCTGCCGGTGCAAAGGCTCGTGCTGCTGGCCCCGCCGGCGTCACCGCCCGAATACACGCGCCTCTTCGCCCATGTGTTCGGGTTATCGGAACAGACGCGCGCCGCGATGCAAAGGCGGATCGAAGAACAGCAAGGGCTGCTGATGCCGCAGTTCGAGCCGCAGGCCGTCGGGGAGCGCCTGCGCGTGCCGACGCTGATCGTGCATGACCGCGGCGACCGGATCAACCGCTTTGCCGACGCCCAGGCCTACGCCCTCGCCATCCGCGATTCGCGCCTCGTCGCGACCGAGGGCCTGGGCCACCGCCGGATCCTGGGCGACGCAAAAGTGATCGGCGAAGTGAGCATCTTCGTGGGCTGAGGCGCCGCTTGCGCCGCGCGGGCGCTGCCCCTAGCATCGCTCCACTTCCAACAACGAGGAGCGAGACGATGGGATTCTTCGAGTGGACGCAGCGCCCGCACGACGTGCTGCAGCAAGGCGGCGTGATCGCGCCCGATGAACGCCTGCCGTGGCCGCAGACCGCGGCGATGGGCGTGCAGCACGTGATCGCGATGTTCGGCGCGACGGTGCTCGCGCCGATCCTCATGGGCTTCGACCCCAACATCGCCATCTTGATGAGCGGCATCGGCACACTGGTGTTCTTCCTCGTCACCGGAGGCAAGGTGCCGAGCTACCTCGGCTCGAGCTTCGCCTTCATCGGCGTCGTGATCGCCGCCACGAGCTACGCGGGCAAGGGCGCGAACGGCAACATCGCAGTCGCGCTCGGCGCGATCATCGTGTGCGGGATCGTGTACGCGGCGATCGGGTTCGTCGTCCACGCGATCGGCACCGCGTGGATCGAACGCCTGATGCCGCCCGTCGTCACCGGCGCCATCGTCGCGGTGATCGGGCTGAACCTCGCCGGCATTCCCATCAAGAACATGGCGGCGAGCAACTTCGATTCGTGGATGCAGGCGGTGACGTTCCTGTGCGTCGGGCTGGTTGCCGTGTTCACGCGCGGCATGGTGCAGCGCCTGCTGATCCTGGTGGGTCTCGTCGTCGCGAGCGTGATCTACGCCGTGCTCGCCAATGGTCTCGGCCTGGGCAAGCCGATGGACTTGAGCGGGATTGCCAACGCGGCGTGGCTCGGCGCACCTTCGTTCAACTCGCCAGTGTTCGAAGGCGCCGCGATCCTGCTGATCGCGCCGGTCGCCGTGATCCTCGTTGCGGAGAACCTCGGGCACATCAAGGCCGTGACGGCGATGACGGGCCGCAACCTCGACCAGTACATGGGACGCGCCTTCATCGGCGACGGCATCGCCACCATCCTGAGCGGCAGCGTCGGCGGCACCGGCGTGACGACCTACGCGGAAAACATCGGCGTGATGGCGGCAACGAAGATCTATTCGACGGCGGTGTTCGTCTGCGCCGCCGGCATCGCGATCATCCTGGGCTTCTCGCCGAAATTCGGCGCGGTGATCCAGGCGATTCCGCTGCCGGTGATGGGCGGCGTGTCGATCGTGGTGTTCGGGCTCATTGCCGCGGCGGGCGCGAAGATCTGGGTCGACAACCGCGTCGACTTCAGCCAGAACCGCAACCTGATCGTGGCGGCGATCACCCTGGTGCTCGGCACCGGCGACTTCACGCTGAAGTTCGGCGGCTTCGCTCTGGGCGGCATCGGCACCGCGACGTTCGGCGCCATCATCCTGTACGCGCTGCTCGATCGCGCTGCGCCGAACACCACGCCGTTGGCGGCGGGGGCCGACCGCCCGACCTGAGCGCCGCTAGGCGGAAGAGCGGGCCAGGCGCTCGCTCTTCCAGTACACGTCGTCGCCGCCGTTCGCGCGATTGAGAACGCGCGCCAGCACGAACATCAGGTCGCTCAGGCGATTGAGGTACTGCCGAGGCGTGGGCCGCAGCGCCTCCGCGTTCCCGAGCGAGACGACCGAGCGTTCGGCGCGGCGCGCGACCGTGCGGCAGACGTGAGCCTGCGCCGCGGCGCGGTTGCCCGCGGGCAGGATGAATTCCTCGAGTTTCGGCAGGCGCGCGTTGTACTCGGCCAGCGCACCGTCGAGCTGCGCCAGCGCTTCGGGCTTGAGCAGTTCGAAGCCGGGAATCGACAACTCACCGCCCAGGTTGAACAGCTGGTGCTGGATGTCGCCGAGCAATTCGCGCACGTCGGGCGCGAGGTCTTCGCAAAGCAGCAGGCCGATATGCGAATTGAGCTCGTCCACTTCGCCCATCGCGTGGACGCGCAAGCTGTCCTTCGCGACGCGCGTGTTGTCTCCAAGCCCGGTGGTGCCGTCGTCGCCGGTGCGAGTGGCGATCTGGGTGAGGCGCTTGCCCATGAATGATCTCCTGAGGGTTCGATTGTGCGCGCGTGGATTGGTCCTACAGAAAGTCTCGCCATCGTCACGCTCCATCGCAAGCTCCGCGGCGCCAGCATGCGATCAGGAGCTGATCATGAAGATGCGCCATGTCACCACTGCCGCGCTCGCGTGCGCAACCCTGCTGCTCGCGCCTTGCGCGCTGGCGCAATTGCCGCGCGTGGCCGCCACACCGCAACCCGCCCGCCAAGCCCCCGCCCCGGGGGTCTACACATTCGGGCTGCCGAACCCGGCGGGACTGACGGCGCCGGTGCCCGGCCAGCTCACGCCGCCGATGCCTGCAAGCCTCACGCCGCCCATGCCGCCCAATGTTTCCGCACCCGGTGTGGCGCCGGGCAGCCCGGCGATCGATGCGGGTGTTGCCGCACCGGCCCGGACCGGTGGGGTCGCCGTCGTCACGGGCGCGGTGGGCGGAAACGGCACGAATGCCATGGGCTACGGCGGGATGCCGCTCGGGCCGTATTCCGCCGTCGACATCGCGCGCGCCTTTCTCGACGCCGATACGAACCGCGACGGCGAGCTCACCCGCGCCGAGGCGCAGCGACTCGCGATCCAGGTGCCCTTCGACCAGCTGGACCGCAACCACGACGGCATCCTGTCGCGCTTCGAGTACGACGACTTCTTCCAATGAAGTTTTCGCCGTTGCGGCTGTTGATCGCGCTGTCGGGCGCATTCACTTCGCTGTGCGTGCAGGCCCAGAACGCGGCGCCCCCTTTGCCCGCACGTGTGCAACCCGCCTTGCCGGCGCCGGTGACCCAGCCGCTGCCGGCAAATCGCTGGACAGTGGCGCAAATCCGCGAGGCGTTCCAGCGGGCCGATGCCAACGGTGACGGCCAGCTCACGCGCGCGGAGGCGCAGCGCCTGCCGATCCTGCCGCGCACCTTCGAGGACGCCGACTTGAACAAGGACGGTGTCCTGACGCTGGACGAATACCAGGCTTCGTTCACGCGCGAGTGACCCTCTTCGGCAGAACGCCGGCAACAATTAAACTGGGCGCATTCCAGGAGCTGTCCGATGAATGCGCCCACCGCGATGTCCCATCTCGTGCCCGATGTGCAGCAGCGCGAAATCCCGCAGGCCCTGCTCGACGCGCTGGCGCAGCGCTTCGGTGCGAACTGTTCGACGGCCCTTGCCGTGCGCGAGCAGCACGGGCGCGATGAATCCTCCTTCGAAGCACCGCCGCCGGCGGCCGTGGTATTCGCCGAGAACACGCAGGACGTATCGGACGCGGTGAAGATCGCCGCTCAGTACGACACGCCCGTCATTCCTTTCGGCGTCGGCACATCGCTCGAAGGTCACCTGCTCGCCGTGCGGGGCGGCATCAGCATCGACCTGGGCCGCATGAACAAGGTGCTCGCCGTCAATCCCGAGGACCTGACGGTCACGGTGCAGTCCGGCGTCACGCGCAAGCAGCTGAACGAAGAGATCAAGAGCACCGGCCTGTTCTTCCCGATCGACCCGGGCGCCGACGCGACGATCGGCGGAATGAGCGCGACGCGTGCAAGCGGGACGAATGCGGTGCGCTACGGCACGATGCGCGAGAACGTGCTCGCGCTCGAAGTGGTGACGGCCAGCGGCGAGGTGATCCGCACCGGCACGCGCGCCAGGAAATCCAGCGCGGGCTACGACCTCACGCGGCTGTTCGTCGGCAGCGAAGGCACGCTCGGCGTGATCACTGACATCACGCTCAAGCTGTATCCGCTGCCCGAGGCCGTCTCGGCGGCCATCTGCTCTTTCCCGAGCATCTCGGCCGCCGTGCATACGGTGATCCAGGTGATCCAGCTCGGCGTGCCGATCGCGCGCGTCGAGCTGATCGACAGCAACACGGTGCGAATGGTCAACGCGCACAGCAAGCTCGGCCTGCGCGAGGAACCGATGCTGCTGATGGAGTTCCACGGTTCGCCCGCCAGCGTCAAGGAGCAGTCCGAGACCGTGCAGGAGATCGCCGCGGACCATGGCGGCAAGGCGTTCGAATGGGCGACGACGCCCGAGGAGCGCTCGCGCCTGTGGACCGCACGGCACAACGCGTACTTCGCGGCGATCCAGTCACGCCCCGGCTGCCGGGCGATTTCGACGGACACGTGCGTCCCGATCTCGCGCCTCGCCGACTGCCTGCTCGACTCCGTGAAGGAAGCCGACGACAGCGGCTTGCCGTATTTCCTCGTGGGACATGTGGGCGACGGCAACTTCCACTTCGGCTACCTGCTCGACCCGCACGACCCGAAGGAACGCGAGGTCGCCGAGCAGCTCAATCACAGCCTCGTCGCCCGGGCCCTCAGCCTGGGCGGGACGTGCACGGGCGAGCACGGCGTCGGGCTGCACAAGATGGAGTTCCTCGTCACGGAAGCCGGTCAGGGCGCGATCGACGTGATGCGCTCGATCAAGCGCGCGCTCGACCCGAAGAACATCCTCAACCCCGGGAAGATCTTCAGCCTCTGAGGCGCTCGATCAATCCGTTCAGTTCGTCGAGCGACGAGAACTGGATCGCCACCTCGCCCGCTTCGTCGGTGCGGCCGTTGCGTTTCACGCGCTTCTTCACGCGCACGTCGACTTCGGCAGTGAGCAGGTCCGACAGTTCTTCCTCGACCCGGCGCAGGTCGCGTGACTTCTCGGCTTTCGGCTTCGGCGCGGTCAACGCGAATTCCGCATTGAGTTTCTTCACGAGCGCCTCGGCCTCGCGCACGGACAGCTTCTTCGCCGCGATCCGGTGCGCCGCCGTCACCTGCGCCGCGCGCTCGAGTGCGAGCAAGGCGCGCGCATGGCCCATCTCGATGTCGCCGGCCATCAGCATGCCCTGCACGGCGTCGGCGAGATTGAGCAGGCGCAGCAGGTTGCTCGCCGCGCTGCGCGAGCGGCCGACCGCTTGCGCGGCCTGTTCATGCGTCAAGCCGAAATCCTTGGTCAGCCGCTGCAGGCCTTGCGCTTCTTCGAGCGGGTTCAGGTCTTCGCGCTGGATGTTCTCGATCAGCGCCATCGCCGCGGCGGCTTCGTCGGGCACGTCCCGAACCAGCACCGGCACGCTGTCGAGTCCCGCGAGGCGCGCCGCACGGAACCGCCGCTCGCCCGCGATGATCTCGTACCGGCCCGCGTTCGCGCCCTTGGCGAGCTTGCGCACGAGGATCGGCTGCATGATCCCCTGCGCCTTGATCGATTCGGCCAGCTCGTAGAGCGCGCCCTCGTCCATGCGCGTGCGCGGCTGGTACTGCCCGGGCACCAGGTCGGACAGCAATAGCGACGCCGGCATGCCCGGAGCGGCCGGCGGCGCATCGGTCGTGGTGCCGGACATGCTGGGCCCGAGCAATGCTTCGAGTCCGCGGCCGAGGCCCTTGGGTTTCTTGGTCACCATGGAAATTCGATTGCTCTGATTTTCGTAGCGCCGATGCGAGGCACAGCGCGGGCTTCTGTCACATCTTCTTGATCCGCTCGACCATTTCGCGGGCGAAATCGACGTACGCCTGGCTGCCGCGCGCGTTCGCGTCGAACACCACACCCGGCAGGCCGTAGCTCGGCGCCTCGGCGAGGCGGACATTGCGCGGGATCACCGTGTCGAAAACCTTTTCGCCGAAGTGCGTCTTGAGCTGGTCGCTCACCTGCTGTTGCAGCGTGATGCGCGG
Source organism: Ramlibacter sp. (assembly GCA_036561125.1). Lineage (GTDB taxonomy): Bacteria > Pseudomonadota > Gammaproteobacteria > Burkholderiales > Burkholderiaceae_C > Ramlibacter. The sequence goes on from DATBPW010000062.1 coordinate 7,980, forward strand.
ATCGAACATGACGCGCAGCAGGCCGATGATCTGCAGGTCCTTGTTCAGGTTCGCATGCACCTGCTTGATCGTGTTCACCAGGTCCGTCAGTCCCTCGAGCGCGAAGTACTCGCACTGCATCGGCACGATCACCCCGTGCGCCGAGCACAGCCCGTTCAAGGTAAGCAGCGACAGCGACGGCGGGCAGTCGACGAGGATGAAGTCGTAGTCGTCGCGCACCGTGGCGAGCGCTGCTTTCAGGCGCTGGTCGCGGCGCTCCACATTGACGAGCTCCACTTCTGCGCCCGACAGTTCGCGGTTCGCGCCCAGCACGTCGTAGCCGCACTTCTCGCTGCGCACGCGGGCTTCTGCGACTGTCGCGGATTCGAGCAGCACGTCGTAGACCGAGAGTTCGAGCTGGCGCTTGTCGACCCCCGACCCCATCGTCGCGTTGCCTTGCGGGTCGAGGTCGACCATCAGCACGCGCTGGCCGACCTTCGCGAGTCCGGCAGCGAGGTTGACGGTCGTGGTCGTCTTGCCGACCCCGCCCTTCTGGTTGGCGATGCAGAAGATCCGGGCAGGCGTCACTTCGAGATCGCCAGCTTGATGCCGAACCCCAGGAGAAAGGTGCCGGCGATTTTTTCGAGCACGCGGCCAATGGCCGGATTCGCGCGCATGCGTTCGGCCAGGCGGTACGTCAGCAGCACCACGATGAGCCCGTATGCAAAGGTGAGCACGGCGATCGTCGCAGCCATCGCACCGAAGGTGGCCAATCCCTGGTGCCGGGCCGGGTCGACGAAGAGCGGGAAGAACGCCATGTAGAAGACGATCGCCTTGGGATTCAGTAGCGTGATGAGCGCGGCCTGCCGGAAGTAGTGACGCGGCTCGATGTGGAGCACTGGTTTCGCACCGGGCTTGGCCAGGATCATTTTTGCCCCCAGCCACGCGAGGTAAGCTGCGCCCGCCCACTGCACCGCATGGAACGCGGCGGGGTACGCCAGCAGCAAAGCTGCGACGCCGGCCACTGCCGCCCACATCAGCACCTGGTCGCCGGCCATCACGCCGAGAGTCGCCGCCAAGCCGCCGCGCACGCCGCCTTTCCCGGTGGACGTGATCAGCGCGAGGTTGCCGGGGCCGGGGATCGCCAGGAAAACGATGATCGTCACGACGAATGCGCCGTAGTCCGCTACGCCAAACATGAATCCCCCGGAAATGCGTTCTGCCGAGTTTACGTTAGGGCGCCCCGGCGCCTCATCCAGACCAGGCACCTTTCCGCATCGAGTCCCGGGACTTGCAACTGTTCCACGTGGAACATCTCGATCTCCGCGGGCAATGCGGCCACTTCATCGGTGGGGATCTTGCCCTTCATGGCCATCCACGCGCCGCCGGACTCCAGCGCGTGGCCGGAGCGGCTGACAAGATCGGGCAACGAAGAGAACGCGCGCGCAGTGATCACGCCGTAGTGCCCCGGCACATCTTCGACGCGTGAATGCAGGCCTTTCAGGTTGGGCAGGCCCAGGGCACCGGCGACTTGCCGGACGAACGCCGCCTTCTTCGCCGCGGCGTCGACGCAATCCACATCGACCCCAGGAAAGGCCAACGCAATGACAACGCCGGGGAGTCCCGCGCCGGAACCGACGTCGAGCAGCCGCCGAGGCAGCGGCACACACATTCGCCG
>DATBPW010000063.1:0-3039 GCA_036561125.1 Ramlibacter sp.
CGACTTCACCTGCGCCCACGCGCGCTGGCCCGGCGCGAGCGCCAGCGAGTCCGCCGCGCGCGCGGTGACGCGCGCCAGCAGCACCGAACCGCCGCAACGCAATCGCACCATCACCTGCGACGGATGCGCGTCGGGCGCGCAAGCTTCGACGACGGCGGGCAGGATGTTCTGGATGCTGCTGCCGTGCGGCTCGACGGTGGCAACGCTCACGTCGCGCGCAAGCACGCGCAGGCGCGCGGTGCGGCCGACTGTCAGCCCGGTGTCGCGCAGCCACAGCGACCCGCCGTCGAAGGCGATGCGCGCGAGCTGCCAGCGCTCGTCGCGCTCGGCCACTGCGCCTTCGAGCAGCGCGCCGGCATCGTCGCCGAACATTGCCGACGCGTCGATGCGCGAGAGCACGTCGCGCGCCGCGCCGGTGGCGAGGACGCGGCCCTGCCCGAGCAGGACGATGGTGTCCGCGAGCCGTGCGACTTCGTCGAGCGAGTGCGTGACGTAGAGCATGGGCAACTGCAGTTCGCCGCGCAGGCGCAGCAGCCACGGCAGGATGTCGTTGCGCCGCGCGATGTCGACGGCCGCCAGCGGCTCGTCGAGCAGCAGCAGCCGCGGCGCGCTCGCGATCGCGCGTGCGATCGCGACGCGCTGCTTCTCGCCGCCGGACAGCGTGTGCGGCATGCGATCGAGCAGGGCGGCGATGCCGAGCAGCTCGATCGCGGCGTCCAACGACGCGTTGGTGCCCGATCGCTTGCGCGCGAACTCGAGGTTGCCGCGCACGTCGAGATGCACGAACAGCGCGGCGTCCTGGAACACGTACCCGGTGCGGCGCTGCCATGCAGGGACGAACGCCTCGTCGTCCTGCCATGTTTCGCCCGCGATGCGCACGATGCCTCTGCGTGCGCGCTCCAGGCCGGCGACGCAACGCAGGATGCTCGTCTTGCCCGACCCCGACGCGCCGAAGATGCCGGTGATGCCTTGCGCGGGCAAGTGCAGGTCGACGTCCACTGTGAACGCCTGGCGCGGCAGCACGATGCGCAGGTGCATGTCGTTCATGGCATCACGCGCGCCGCGCGGCGTCCCGCCAGGTTCACCGCCAGCAGCACGACGAAGGAGAACGCCACCATCGCGAGCGCGAGGCCGTGCGCCTGCGAGTATTCGAGCGCTTCGACATGGCCGTAGATCTGCGTCGAGATCACGCTCGTCTTGCCGGGAATGTTGCCGCCGATCATCAGAACCACGCCGAACTCACCGACGGTGTGCGCGAACGTGAGGATCGCGGCCGTGACGAAGCCGGGCCGCGCGAGCGGCACCGCGACCGAGAAGAATGCATTGACGGGACTCGCGCGCAACGTCGCGGCAGCTTCCATCGGCACGCGCCCGATCGCTTCGAATGCGCGCTGCAGCGGTTGCACCGCGAACGGCAGCGAATAGACCACCGAGCCGACCACGAGGCCCGCGAACGTGAAGGGCAACGCGGCGAAGCCGAGCAGCCCGGACGGCGCGAACGCGACGAGCAGGTAGAAGCCGATCACGGTCGGCGGCAGCACCAGCGGCAATGCAACGACCGCACCGGCAACCGCGCTCCAGCGTGACTGCGAACGCGCGAGCCACCACGCGAGGGGAGTTGCGATGCCGATGAGGATGAGCGTCGTCGCGCCGGCCAGCTCGAGCGTGAGCCAAGCGGCGGCGAAGTCGCTGGCGGTGAGTGAGGCGATCAACGATCCCATGGTTGGGCTGTTTGGGGGCGATGCCGAATATAGGCGCAGGCGCTCATGCTCATCCGCATCCCTTCATTCCGCGATCCGGGATTTCACCCGGCTTGCCAGCCGAAGTGAGTGGGTCTTTCGGCCGTCGACACGAGGAACGAACGCGGTCCGGGTAGATTCCAATGAGAAAGGAAACTTGCGCATGAACGTCGTCCATATGTCTTCTTTCCGGCGGCGGGGAGGACTGCGGCGCGACCAGGTCTGGGTCGAACGTGCCTTCCCCGACCGCCACTGGATCATCGCCGAGGTCGTCGCCTGTGCCGACGGGCAGCGCCGCGTGGTCATCGAGCCGTTCGAGGACCGCACGCGGGAGGCCATGTATTCGGAAACGTATTTCCGCCGGCACTTCGTCGATCGCCTCCAATGGCTGCGGCGCGAGAACGAACGCGTGCTGCGCGGCGCGCGCCGCAAGGACCCCACCGAAGTCCTGCACGAGATGGCGCAGATCAATTCGCGCTGAGGTCGTAGCCGTACGCGGCGATGATGCGGCGCGCCTTGCCGCCTTTCAGGTACTCGAGGAACCGCGAAGCCGCGGCGTTGTTCGCGCCGTGCTTAAGGAGCACCGCGTCCTGCCGCAGCGGCGTGTGCATCGAGAGCGGTACGACCCACGCCGAGCCCTCGGCGAGCTTGCCGTCCACGACCACCTGCGATAGCGCGACGAAGCCCAGCGGCGCGTTGCCGGTGGCGACGTACTGGTAGGCCTGGCCGATGTTGCCGGCCTTCACGATCTTCGGCCGAAGCGTGTCGTACACGCCGAGGCGCTGCATCGTCTCCACGGCCGCACGTCCGTAGGGCGCGAGCTTCGGGTCCGCGATCGCGATCTTGCCGAACGTCGCACCGAGCAGGATATCGCCGCGTGCATCGATGTAATCCGGCCTTGCGCTCCACAGCACGAGGCGGCCGTACGCGAACGTGAAGCGCCGGCCCGGCACGGTGAAGCCGTCGCTCTCCAGTTGCGCGGGCGTGTCGGCATCGGCGGACAGGAAAACGTCGAAGGGCGCACCGGTCTTGATCTGCGTATAGAACGCGCCGGTGGAACCGACAACGACCTTGACCGTGTCCTTCGTGTCGGCCTCGAAAGCCGCGGCGATCTTCTGCATCGGCCCGGCGAAGTTCGCAGCGACCGCGACGAGCACTGCGCCTGCGTGCGCGAAGAGTGGCGCCAGCGCCAGTGCGACGGCGGCCAGCGCGCGCATCACATGTGCCCGGGCAGCCAGGTGGCCATCTGCGGGACGAACCACAGCAGCAGCACCATCGCGCACATGAGGAAGAAGAAGGG
>DATBPW010000064.1:0-8914 GCA_036561125.1 Ramlibacter sp.
GAAGGGCTGGCAGGAGCCGGCCGTCAAGGAGGCGCTCGACCTGTGCCTGTCGTGCAAGGCCTGCAAGCACGAATGCCCCGTGAGCGTGGACATGGCGTCGTACAAGGCCGAGTTCCTGTCGCATTACTACGAGCAGCACCGGCGCCCGCTCGCGGCGCACGTCTTCGGCTTCATCGACCGCTGGTCGCGCTGGGCGAGCGTCGCGCCGGGGCTGGCGAATTTCTTCTCGCAGCACGAACCGTTCGCCAGCGCGATCAAGGGCGCCGTCGGCATCGCGCACGAGCGGCGCTTGCCCGCGTTCGCGCCGCGCAGTTTTGCGAAGCACTTCCGCCGCGAGCACGGGCAAGGCTTCGGCGACGCCACCCAGGGCGATGTGCTGTTGTGGCCGGACACCTTCAACGACAACTTCCATCCGCAAGTCGCGCAGGCGGCGGCCGAAGTGCTGCGCCACGCCGGCTGGCGCGTGCGCGTGCCGCGCACGCATGTGTGCTGCGGCCGGCCACTGTACGAGTTCGGGCTGCTCGACGACGCGCGCCGCTACCTGCTGCGCACGCTCGACGTGCTCGGCGACGACTTGCGGGCCGGCGTGCCCATCGTCGTGCTGGAGCCTGCTTGCCTGTCGGTGTTCAAGGAAGAACTGCCGATGATGCTGCCGAAGCACGAACAGGCGAAGCGCCTGAAGCAGCAGAGCATGTTGCTCGGCGACTTCCTGCTGGAGCATGAGCCCGCGCAACCGTTCGAGCCGCTGGCGCGCGATGCGCTCGTGCACATGCACTGCCACCACAAGTCGGTGCTGGGCACGAACGGCGAGAACGAGTGGCTGAAGAAATTGCAGCTGCGCGTGAACGAGCCGGATACGGGCTGCTGCGGCATGGCGGGATCGTTCGGCTTCGAGGCGGCAAAGTACGACGTGTCGCTGCGCTGCGCCGAGCGCGCGTTGCTGCCCGCGCTGCGCGCAGCGGCGCCGGACGAGCTCGTGATCGCGGGCGGCTACAGCTGCCGCGAGCAGATCGCGCAGTCCGGCGGAAGGCAAGCGCTGCACCTCGCGGAAGTCCTGCGGATGGCGATGCCATGATCCACCCGCCGCGCGAAAGCTCGATCGAGGACTACGCCGCCATCGGCGACTGCCGCACGCTCGCGCTGGTCTCACGCTTCGGTTCGATCGACTGGTGCTGCATGCCGGAGTTCTCGAGCCCGTCGGTGTTCGGCGCGCTGCTCGACGTCGAGCGCGGCGGGCGCTTCGCGATGACGCCGCGCGGCATCGTCAACGCCGCGCTCGCGTACCTGCCGCGGACCAACGTCGTGCGCACGGTGGTCACGTGCGAGCGCGGCGAGCTGCACCTGACCGACTTCATGACGCCGGCCGAGGCGACCGATCCCGAACACCCGCAGGAAATCGTGCGCATCGCCGAATGCGTGGCCGGCCATGTCGAGCTCGAAGTCGCGTTCGATCCGCGCCCCGACTACGCGCGCATGGCGCCGCAGATCCGCGCCGCGGGCGAAGGCGCGTGGACCTGCGCGGCTGCCGCGGGCGGGTTCGCGCTGCGCTCGTCGTTCCCCTTGCAGGGCGACCAGCGCCGCCTGCACGGCACGGTCGCGATGTCGCAGGGCGAAGTGCACGCCGCGGTGCTGACGAGCCCGGCCAGCGCGCCGGTAGATGGCGGCCCGCCGGTCGCGGCCGCGCGCGCGAAGCTCGCGGCAACGATGGACTTCTGGCACCGCTGGTGCGCGGGCTGCACCTACGAGGGCGCGCACGCCGATGCGGTGCTGCGCAGCGCACTGGCGCTGAAGCTGCTCACGCACGCCGGCACCGGCGCGCTCGTCGCGGCAGGCACCACGTCGATCCCCGAGAGCGAAACCGGCGCGCGCAACTGGGATTACCGCTTCTGCTGGCTGCGCGACAGCTCGCTCGTGTTCGACGCCTTCACCGAGCTGGGTTTCCGCAAGGAAAGCGGCGAGTTCCTGCTGTGGCTTCTGCACGCGACCGAACGCACGCGGCCGAAACTCCAGGTGGTCTACGACATGTACGGCAACGACAAGCTGCCCGAGTTCGTCGTGGACAGCCTGCGCGGCTACCACGGCATCGGGCCGGTGCACGTCGGCAACGCGGCGTCCAGCCAGGTGCAGCACGACGTGTACGGCGAAGTGGTGATGACCGCGTACGACCACGCCCGGCGCGGCGGCGAACTCGACGCGCACGAGTGCGAGCTGCTCGCCGGGTTCGCGCAGGTGGTGTGCGACATCTGGCGCCAGCCGGACAACGGCATCTGGGAGATCCGCACGGCGCCGCGCCACAACACGCATTCGAAGCTGCTGTGCTGGGCTGCGCTGGATCGCATCCTGGCCCTGGACGAAGTCCGGAAGCTGCCGGTCGACGTGAAGCGCATCGCCGCCGAGCGCGAAGCGATCCGCTCGGACATCGAGAAGAACGCGTGGAACGACCGGCTGCAAAGCTACGTGGGCTACTACGGCGGCGAGGCGCCCGACGCGAGCCTGCTGCTCATCCCGCGGCTGGGTTACATCGCGCCGAACGATCCGCGCATGCTGGGCACCACGGGCCGGATCATCCAGGAACTGGGCGTCGACCATGGCCTGCTCTATCGCTACCCGCCCGGCACCAACTACGACGGCTTGCAAGGCAGCGAGCACCTGTTCGCGATCTGCAGCTTCTGGTGCGTCGACTGCCTCGCGCGGCAAGGCCGCGTCGACGAAGCCGAGCGCATCTACGAACAGCTGCTGAAGCTGCGCAACCCCGCCGGCCTGTACGCCGAGGAATTCGGCGCGCACGACGGCCGGCCCATCGGCAACTTCCCGCAGGCCTTCAGCCACGTGGGCTCGATCACCGCGGCGCTGTCGCTGCGCGCCGCATCCGGCAAATCCAAGGGAGAAACGACATGAACGACGAACGTGACCCGAAGCGCGGGCCGCGCATTTCGCGAAGGCGCCTGCTCACCGCCGGTGCGGTGATCCCGATCGCGGGTGCCGCGGGCGCCGCCGCGATCCGGCAAGAGGTGCCGTGGCGCGAGGGCGCGGCCGATGCACCCGACACGCGCCAGGCCGGCGCGAAGGGCTATGTGTTCTTCAACCCGGCGGAAGGTGCGTTCATCGAGGCCGCGACCGCTCGCCTGATTCCCGCGGATGAACTGGGTCCGGGCGCCGTCGAAGCGGGCGTGCCCGTGTTCATCGACCGCCAGCTCGCCGGCGAGTACGGGCGCGGCGAGCGCTGGTACATGCAGGGCCCGTGGGGCGAAGGCGAGAAGACGCAGGGGTGGCAATCGCGCCTGACGCCGGCGGCCCTGTACCGCACGGCGATCCGCGAGATCGACGAAGCCGTCGGCAAGGAAGGTCGCGCCGCGACATTTTCGAAGCTCGCGGCCGGCGACCAGGACCGGTGGTTGCACCAGCTCGAAGGCGGCAAAGTGCAACTGGCGACCGCCGACTCGAAGACCTTCTTCGAGCTGCTGCACCAGAACACGCTCGAAGGCTTCTTCGCGGATCCGCTGTACGGCGGCAACCGCGGCATGGCGGGCTGGAAACTGATCGGCTTTCCCGGCGCGCGCTACGACAACACGCCGTTCGTGAAGCAGCACGGCGAGAAATACCCGCTGCCGCCGGTGGCCATCATGGGCCGTCCCGAATGGAACGAGGGAGGCCAGCATGGCTGAAAAACTCAAACCGGTGGACGTCGTTCTCGTCGGCTTCGGCTGGACCGGCGCGATCATGGGACAGGAGCTCACCGACGCGGGCCTGAACGTGCTCGCACTCGAGCGCGGCCAGTGGCGCGACACGCCGACCGACTTCGCGCCGACCTTCGCGCAGGACGAACTGCGCTACTACTGGCGCCACGAGCTGTTCCAGATGCCGTCGCACTCCACGCTGACGATCCGCAACAACGTGAACGAAACGGCGCTGCCGATGCGGCGGCTCGGCTCGTTCCTGCCCGGCACCAACGTCGGCGGCGCGGGCGTGCACTGGAACGGGCAGACGTGGCGCTTCCTGCCGTCGGACTTCGTCGCGTACTCGCACAACCTGCAGCGCTACGGCAAGGCCGCGGTGACGGCGAACGACATGACGATCCAGGACTGGGGCGTGACCTACGACGACCTCGAGCCCTACTACGACAAGTTCGAGTACCTGTGCGGCATCTCGGGCACGGCCGGCAACCTGAAGGGGCAGATCCGCCAAGGCGGCAACCCGTTCGAAGGCCCGCGCCAGCGCGAGTACCCGAACCCGGCGATGGACATGACGCTGCCGCCGACGCTGTTCGCGCAAGCGGCGCAGTCGCTCGGCTACAAGCCGTTCCCGCAGCCGTCGGCCAACATGTCGCGCGCGTACACGAACCCGCTGGGTGTGCAGCTCGGCCCGTGCACCTACTGCGGCTTCTGCGAGAAGTTCGCGTGCGGCAACTACTCCAAGGCCAGCGCGCAGACGACGATCCTGCCGGTGCTGATGCGCAAGCCGAACTTCGCATTGCGCACCGAGGCCGAGGTGACGAAGATCAATCTCGACTCCACCGGCAAGCGCGCGGTGAGCGTCACGTACGTCGACGCCGCCGGGCGCGAGTACGAGCAGCCCGCGGACCTGATCATCCTCACTGCCTACATCCTGCACAACGTGCGGCTGCTGTTGCTCTCGAAGATCGGCAAGCCGTACGACCCGTCGACCGGCGAAGGCGTGGTCGGCAGGAACTACGCGTACCAGATCACGTCGTCGGTGAACGTGTTCTTCGACGACAAGATCCTGAACCCGTTCATCGGCGCGGGCTCGCACGGCATGGTGGTCGACGAATTCAACGGCGACAACTTCGACCACTCGGGCCTGGGCTTCATCGGCGGCGGCTACCTCGCGAACATCCAGACCGGCGCGCGGCCGATCGCGACACAGACCGTGCCCGAGGGCACGCCCGGCTGGGGCAGCGAATGGAAGAAGGCACTGGCGCACAGCTACCTGCGCACGATGACGATCTCCACGCACGGCTCCGTCATGAGCCATCGCGGCAACTACCTCGACCTCGACCCGACGTACCGCGACGTGTACGGGCGGCCGCTGATGCGCATGACGTTCGACTTCACCGACAACGAGCACAAGATGTCGGACTTCCTCACCGACAAGCTCGCCGGCATCGCGAAGGCGATGAACGCGCACTCGATCAAGGTGAACAAGCGCAAGGGCAGCTGGGACGTCGTGCCGTACCAGACGACCCACAACACGGGCGGCGCGATCATGGGCACGGACCCGCGCACCAGCGCCGTCAACCGCTACCTGCAAAGCTGGGACGTGCCGAACCTGTTCGTCATGGGCTCGAGCGCGTTCCCCCAGAACGCCGGCTACAACCCGACCGGCACGGTGGCCGCGCTCGCGTACTGGAGCGCGAACGCGATCCGCTCGCGCTACCTGAAGTCGCCCGGCCCGCTCGCATGAAAGGAAGGACGCCATGAAAACCTCGTTCGTCCTGGGCATCGCGGCCGCCGCGGTCGCGATCGGCTTCACGACGCTGCTGTTCGCGCAGCCGAAGAGCTCGCCGCAAATACCCGCACCGTCGGTGAACGCGCCGCCTGCCGGCGTTTCCACGCAGACGGTGGAACGCGGCCGCTACCTCGTCGAGCTCGGCGACTGCGTCGCATGCCACACCGCGAAAGGCGGCGCGCGCTTCGCGGGCGGGCGCACCGTCGAGACGCCGTTCGGCAAGCTGCTGTCGGCCAACATCACGCCCGATCCCGACACCGGAATCGGCCATTGGTCCGCCGACGACTTCTATCGTGCACTGCACGAAGGCATCGACGACGAAGGCCACCACCTGTACCCGGCGTTCCCGTACAACTACTACACGAAGGTCACGCGCGAGGACGCCGACGCGATGTACGCGTACATGCGCACGGTGCCGGCCGTGAAGCATGAAGTGCACTCGAACCAGCTGCCGTTCCCGTTCAACATCCGCCAGCTCATGGTGGTGTGGAACTGGATGTACCTGGACAAGGGGCCGTACCGCCCCGACGCGTCGAAGCCGGAGCAGTGGAACCGCGGCGCGTACCTCGTCGAGGGGCTGGGCCACTGCGAGGCGTGCCACACGGCGAAGACGATGCTGGGCGGCCCGAAAGGCGACCACGCATTCGAAGGCGGCACCTTCGGCGAATGGTTCGCGCCGGACATCACGTCGAACCAGCGCGTCGGCCTGGGCGCATGGAAGGACGACGCGCTGCGCGACTTCCTGCGCCGCGGCATCAACGCGCACAGCGCGGCGGCGGGCGAGATGGGCGAGGTGGTCGCGTTCTCGACTTCGCAGGCGAGCGACGGCGATGTCGACGCGATGATCTCGTACCTGCGCAGCGTGAAGGCATCGCCCGACCCGAAGGCCGAAGCGCCGGACCGCCAGGTGATGCGGCAAGGCGAAGCGATCTGGCAGGACAACTGCGCGGCATGCCACCGCATGGACGGCAGCGGCGTGCCCGGCTACTTCCCGCCGATCGCGCACGACGCCAACGTGCAGCAGTCGGACCCGACCACGCTGGTCCACTACGTGCTCGCGGGCACGCGCAAGACGCCGACGGATCGCGCCCCGACCGCGCTGGGCATGCCGTCGTTCTTCTGGAAGCTGTCGGACCAGCAAGTGGCCGCCGTCACGACCTACGTGCGCAACAGCTGGGGGAACCAGGGATCGCCCGTGAAGGTGGACGACGTCGCGAAGCTGCGCAAGAAGCTGAACCTGCAGGTGCGTGAACCCGCGATCGCGCCGGCGCCGGATCTCGCGCATCCCGGCCCGGAGACGCTGGGCAAGGCGAACACCGACAGCCGGCAGAACGGGACGGCGCAAGCGGGCCAGCCCGCGCCGGCCAAGGCATCTGCACCGCAGGCCAGCCGATGAAAGACACCGCCCGATCTTCCCAAGGGCAACGCGTCGCCGTGATCACCGGCGCGTCGGCGGGCATCGGCCGCGCCGTCGTGCGCGAATTCGCGCGGCACGGCTGGCGTGTCGCGCTGCTGGCGCGCGGCCTCGACGGGCTGCACGCGGCCAAGCGCGAAGTCGAGGCGCTCGGCGGCGAGGCGCTGGTGCTGCCGACCGACGTCGCCGATGAAGCGCAGGTCGAAGCCGCGGCGGCACGCGTCGAATCCATGTGGGGTGCGATCGACGTGTGGGTGAACGACGCGATGGCGACGATCTTTTCCGAGGTCGGGCGCATCGATGCGAACGACTTCCGCCGCGCGACGGAAGTGACTTATCTCGGCGCGGTGTGGGGGACGCTCGCGGCGCTCAAGCGCATGCGTGCGCGCGGGTGCGGCACGATCGTGCAGGTCGGTTCCGCGCTCGCATACCGCTCGATCCCGCTGCAAGCGCCGTATTGCGCAGCGAAGGCCGCCTTCCGCGGCTTCACGGACTCGGTGCGCTGCGAGCTCGCGCACGACCGCAGCCGCATCCACATCACGATGGTGCAGTTGTCGGCGTTCAACACGCCGCAGTTCGGATGGGGGCGCACGACGCTGCACAAGCGCCCGCGGCCCATGGGCCGGATCTTCCAGCCCGAAGTGGCCGCGCAGGCGATCTACTTCGCCGCGACGCACCGCCGGCGCGAAGTGTGGGTGGGCGCGCCGGCCGTTCAGGCGATCCTCGGCACGCGCGTGTTCCCCGGCTTGCTCGACCGCATCCTCGGCCGCACGGCCGTCGACGGCCAGCACACCGACGAGCCGCTGCCCGCGCACCGGCCCGACAACCTGTATGCGCCCGTGCCCGGCGACCACGGCGCGCACGGCCGCTTCGACGCACAGGCGCACGACTTCAGCGCGCAGTGGTGGTTGAACCGCAACCGCACCGGGCTGCTCGCGGTGGGCGCGGCGTGCCTCGGGTTCGCGCTGGGCTCACGGAGGCTGCGCGGGCCGATTTCATAAGCTTGCTTATAATCAGGCCTGTTATGAAGTTCCAGGCCGCGCACCGCTTCGGGTTTCTCGTGAACGACGTCGCGCGGCTGTACTCGAAGCAGTTCGACCGTGCCGCGCGCGAACGGCTCGGCCTGTCGCAGGCGCAGTGCCGCCTGCTCTTCGCGCTTGCGTCGCAGCAGCCCGGCAGCCGGGTCTCGCAAATCGAGCTGGCCGACCGCGTCGGCATCTCGGCCATGGCGATCACGGCGATGTGCGACCGCCTCGCCGCGGCCGGCTGGCTCGAGCGCCGCGCGGCGCCCGACGACCGCCGCGTGAACCACCTGCACCTGATGCCCAAGGCGCACAAGGCGCTCGAAGACGCGATGGCCATCGGCGACGAGCTCACCGCGCGCGTGCTGCGCGGCGTCGCGCCGGCCGAGCGCAAGGCGCTGCTGGCGTTGCTGGCGCAAATCCGCGAAGGACTGATCGCCGCCGACGAAGGAGCCGGCGGGTGATCGAGCTCCCCGAAGAAGCCCGCAGGCACAAGGGCATGATCACGATCTCGATCATGCTGGCGACCATCATGCAGGCGCTGGACACGACGATTGCCAACGTCGCGTTGCCGCACATGCAAGGCAGCCTGCAGGCGTCGCAGGACCAGATCACGTGGGTGCTGACCAGCTATATCGTCGCGGCCGCGATCGCGCTGCCGGTCACCGGCTGGCTGTGCTCGCAATGGGGCCGGCGCAAGGTCTTCATCATTTCCGTCATCGGCTTCACCGCGTCGTCGGCGCTGTGCGGGCTGGCGGGCTCGCTCGGCGCGATCGTCGCGGCGCGCCTGCTCCAAGGCATCTTCGGCGCGGCGCTGGTGCCGCTGTCGCAGGCCGTGCTGCTGGACATCAACCCGCCGCAGAAGGTCGGCCAGGCCATGGCGATCTGGGGCGCCGGCATCATGGTCGGGCCGATCCTCGGGCCGATGCTCGGCGGCTGGCTCACCGAGAACCTCGACTGGCGCTGGGTGTTCTTCATCAACGTGCCCGTCGGCGCGCTGGCGCTGTACGGC
>DATBPW010000065.1:0-6624 GCA_036561125.1 Ramlibacter sp.
TCCTTTCGCCGCGAACGCCACGATCCCGAAGAAGCCGCACTGGGTCAAGCCGCAGCTCGTGTGCGAGATCGCATTCGGCGAATGGACGCGCGACGGCCGCGTGCGGCACTCCGTGTTCCACGGCCTGCGCGAAGACAAGAAAGCCGCTGCGGTGGTGCGCGAGGAAGCGCGGCATGATGCGCCGGTGGACAAGCCCGCGAAGGCAGCACGCACTGCAAAGAAACCGGCGAAGGCCGCGCAGGCCGACGCGCGCCTGCCCGCAACGCTGCGCGTGAGCAACCCGGAGCGCGTCGTCGATCCGCAAAGCGGCCTGAAGAAGATCGACCTCGTGCGCTACTACGCGCTGGTCACACCGCTGATGTGGCCGCACCTGAAGGACCGCCCGATCGCGCTGGTGCGCGCGCCCGACGGGATCGGCGGCCAGCTGTTCTTCCAGAAGCACCTGGACCGCTACAAGCTGGACGGCATCGAGCCGCTCGACCCGTCGATCTTCCCCGGCCATCCGCCGATGGTGTATGTCGCGCGACCGGAAGGGCTGCTCTCCGCGGCGCAGATGAACGTGATCGAAGTGCACACATGGAACGGTGTGCGCACGAGCATCGACAAGCCCGACCGCGTGACCTTCGACCTCGATCCCGGCGAAGGCGTCGAGTGGCACCCCATCCAGGAAGCGGCGCAACTGGTGCACGCGTTCCTGGACGATCTCGGCCTGCCGAATTTCCTGAAGACCAGCGGCGGCAAGGGCCTGCACATCGTCGTGCCGCTCAAGAAGCTGTACGACTGGGACACGGTGAAGGATTTCTCGCAGGCCGTCGTGCAGCACCTCGCGCGCACGATCCCCGATCGCTTCGTCGCGAAGAGCGGCGGCACGAACCGCGTCGGCAAGATCTTCATCGACTACCTGCGCAACGGCTACGGCGCGACGACGGTGTGCGCGTGGTCGGCGCGCGCGCGGCCCGGCCTCGGCATCTCGGTGCCGGTGCGCTGGAATGAACTCGGCTCGCTCAAGGGCGGGGCGCACTGGACCGTCGCGAGCATCCACGACCGGCTGGACGAAGGCAACGAGCCGTGGGCCGATTACGAGAAGGGCCGCGCGTCGCTCGCGAAGGCGATGAAGGCGATCGGCTTCACGGCGCGCTGAACACGCCATGCCGGAGCGCGATCGCCGACACTGGCCGCAAACGCTCTGGGTCGTGCGCCACGGCCAGAGCGCGGGCAACGTCGCCCGCGACGCCGCCGAGGCCGCGGGGCTGGCGATGATCGACATCGCCGAGCGCGACATCGACGTGCCGCTGTCGGACCTGGGACGCATGCAGGCGCAGGCGCTGGGCCTTTGGTTCGGCGCGCTGCCGCAAGACGGGCAGCCCGACGTGCTGCTGTGCTCGCCCTATGTCCGCGCGCGCCAGACGGCGAAGCTGCTGCTCGATGCGTCGGGCCTCGACGTGCGCCTGCGCATCGACGAGCGGCTGCGCGAAAAGGAATTCGGCATCATCGACCGCTTGACGCAGCACGGCATCCGCGCGAAATACCCGGAGCTGTCGCAGCAGCGCGGGCACGTCGGCAAGTTCTACTTCCGCCCGCCCGGCGGCGAGAGCTGGTGCGACGTGATCCTGCGCCTGCGCAGCGTCATCGAGATGATCACGCGCGAGCACGCCGGCAAGCGCGTGCTCGTCGTCGGCCACCAGGTGATCGTCAACTGCATGCGCTACCTCGTCGAGTGCCTCGACGAGCAGCAGATCCTCGCGATCGACAGCCGCGGCGACGTGCCCAATTGCGTCGTGACGTCGTATCGCCACGACCCGGTTCGCGACGAGCTGGTGACGGACCTCGTCAACTTCGTCGCGCCCCTGCGCCGCGCCGGCGCACCGGTCACGCGCGAACCGGACACACCCGTCGCCGCCAAGCCATGACGCGCGGCGATTGGCGGGACCTCGATGCGAGCGCGCTGCGCGACTGGCCCGCGCCGGCCGTCGCCGACGACGCAGACAAGGAAGTGCGCGGGCGCGTGCTGGTCGCGGGTGGCAGCAGCGAGATCGCCGGCGCAGTGCAGCTCGCCGCCGTGTCGGCGCTGCGCGCCGGCGCGGGCAAGCTCGTGATCGCCACGGCCCAATCGGTGGCAGTGCAGATGTCACGCGCCGTGCCGGAGGCGCGCGTGATCGCGATCCGCGAGAACAAGGACGGCTCGTTCGAACCGGGCGGCATCGCGGCGATGGATAAGGCGTTCGACGGCCTGGGCGCCGTGCTCGCCGGACCGGGCCTGGCCGAATCACCGGGCAACGTCGATTTCATCCGTGCGCTGCTGGACCAGTGCCGCAGTGTTCCCGTCGTGCTGGATGCGTTCGCGATGGATGCGGTCGTCGAGGTTGGCCGCTTCACTCAACCCGTGCTCGTGACGCCGCACGCCGGCGAAATGGCGCACCTGCTGGGCATTGCAAAAGACGAAGTCGTGCGCGATGCGCAGCGCGTTGCGCGCCTGGCGGCGTCGGCCTGGAACGCGGTGGTCGCGCTCAAGGGAGCGACCACATGGATCGCCACACCCGAAGGCGCGTGCTGGCGTCACGCATGCCGCGAACCCGGCCTGGCGACGTCGGGCTCGGGTGACGTGCTGGCGGGGCTGGTCGCGGGCTTCGCGGCTCGCGGCCTGGCGCTCGAACAAGCCTGTGCGTGGGGCGTCGTGATGCACGCGATGGCGGGCGAGACGCTGTCGAAGAAGATGGGGCCGCTCGGCTATCTCGCGCGCGAGCTGCCGCGCGAAGTGCCGGCGCTGATGAAGAAAGTCATGCGCCCGGTCAGGCGCTCGCCAGCGCCCACGGCAAGCTGATGCGAACGCTCGAGCCTTCGCGCTGCACTTCGGCCGATTCCGATGCCGCGAGCGCTTCGACGTCTTCCCACGCGAGCGGACGATAGCCGAGCGTGGTCGCGAATCCCTGCTCGCCGGCGCCGGGCGCGACCGACAGCGTGAGCACCAGCGCGCTGGACGTCCCTTTGCCGGAGATCGTGATGTGCGCCGGCGGCGGATGGACGTCGCTGAGGTAAGTCAACGCCCCGGTGACGACGAAGCGGAATGCCGATCGCGCGACTTCGCCCGAGATGCCGTCCGCGAGCTCGTCGCGCAACGTGAAGCCCCGGAACGTGAAAGCGGTCTGGACCAGCGCGAGGCACTCGCCCAGTGCGTCGGCCGCCGAGGCCCTCGACTTTTCGTCGGGCGCGAGCCACGTGACGACGTCGACACAGGACGCGAGCGCGGATCTCGCGTAGCCGTTGATCTTGCGCGCGCCCTCGTGGATCTCTGCGAGATTGGGCTCAGGCGCGCGCAGGCGGCGATCCATGATCTCGTAGACCATGCCGATCGGCTGCAGCGGCACGACGAGGTGATGCCGCATCGAAGGCGCGAGGCGGCGCAGCAGCGCGTAGCGCGCACTCTCGGCCGCCGCACTCATCGTGCGCGCGGCCGTGTCGTCGTCGGGGGTCGTCGCGGGGCCGGTCATTGCGATGAAGCGTACCACCCGCGAAGGGGTGGGTGTCAATTCGCGGCGCGGCGCCGCCGGGAACCCGCGGTCGCGTCAGCGGCGCTGGTCGCCGTCGTGCTTCGAGTGCCAGCGCGAATAGGCCTCGTCCATGCGCGACTGGCGGCCGTGGTCGTCGGTGCCCGACGCACCCATGGCCCGCGTGTTGTCGTTGTGGTCGTTGCGCGCATGCAGCTTCTCGCCGAGGCGGTGCATGCCGCTGCGGATCTTGTTGCCGAGGCGGTGCATGTCGTTGCCCAGGCTGTTGCCGGTGCGGTCATGGTCCTGCTGCTCGGCACGGGTGGCGTCATGGTGGCGCGCGTTGTAGTCGCTGGATTGCTGCGCGTACGCGGCCGTCCCGCAGGCCAGCGCCGCGGCGGCGATCAGGGCTGTGGCTTTCATGTCGTTTCTCCGGTGATGTGACACCCAATGAAACGGCCGGCACCGCCCGCGCGGTGTCGGAAAAGGCCGACGGGCCGAGTCGGAACGGGCGGTTTACTCGACAGTCACGCTCTTCGCCAAGTTCCGCGGCTTGTGTGGCCACTTAACTTAGCAAGCGAAGTTAGTGTCCCCCTGCGCTGCTCACTTGCCGGCGCGTGACTGTCACTCGACAGTCACGCTTTTCGCCAGGTTCCGCGGCTTGTCAACATCGGTGCCTCTTGCGCATGCCGTGTGATACGCCAGCAATTGCAGCGGCACGACGTGCAGCATCGGGCTGAGCGGGCCGTAATGCTCGGGCATGCGGATGACGTGGATGCCCTCTTCGCTCTCGATCTTCGAGTCGGCATCGGCCAGGACATACAGCAGGCCGCCGCGCGCGCGCACCTCCTGCATGTTGCTCTTGAGCTTTTCCAGCAGCGCGTCGTTCGGCGCGACGGTCACGACCGGCATCTCGCTCGTCACCAGCGCCAGCGGCCCGTGCTTGAGCTCGCCCGCGGCGTAGGCCTCGGCGTGGATGTACGTGATCTCCTTGAGCTTGAGCGCGCCTTCCAGCGCGATCGGGTAATGCAGCCCGCGGCCGAGGAACAGCGCATGTTCCTTGTCCGCGAAATGCTCGGCCCAGCCGATGATCTGCGGCTCGAGCGCGAGCACTGCCGACAGCGCCGAAGGAAGATGGCGCATCGCCTTCAGGTGATGCTGCTCCTGTTCTTCCGTCAGGCGACCCTTCGTCTGCGCGAGCGCCAGCGTCAGGAGGAACAATCCGGCGAGCTGCGTCGTGAACGCCTTCGTCGACGCGACGCCGATCTCCACGCCGGCACGCGTGATGTACGCCAGCTTGCATTCGCGCACCATCGCCGAAGTCGCGACGTTGCAGACAGTCAGCGTCTTGTTCATGCCCAGCGACTGCGCATGGCGCAGTGCCGCCAGCGTGTCCGCGGTCTCGCCGGACTGCGTGATGGTCACGACGAGCGTCGCCGGATGCGGCACGGTGTCGCGATAACGGTATTCGCTGGCGATCTCCACCTGCGTCGGGATCTTCGCGATCGATTCGAGCCAGTACTTCGCGACGCTGCCGGCGTAATAGCTCGTGCCGCATGCGAGGATGAGCACCTGCTCGACTTCCTTGAACACGCGGTGCGCGCCGTCGCCGAAGAGCTCGGGCGTGATGCCCTGCACGCCCTCGAGCGTGTCCGCCACCGCGCGCGGCTGCTCGAAGATCTCCTTTTGCATGTAATGGCGGTACGGGCCGAGTTCCGCGGCGCCGCTGTGCGCGAGCACGGTCTTCACCGGGCGCGTCACGGGCTTGTGCTGCGCGTCCACGATCCAGTACTTCCCGAGCTGGATGTCCACGACGTCGCCTTCCTCGAGGTACACGATCTGGTCCGTCACGCCTGCGAGCGCCATCGCGTCGCTCGCGAGGAAGTTCTCGTCGTTGCCCTTGCCGACGCCGAGCACCAGCGGCGATCCCGCGCGCGCGCCGATCACGCGATGCGGCTCGTCCTTGCAGAATACGGCGATTGCAAAGGCGCCGTGCAGCTTCGACGTCGCGCTTTGCACCGCCTCGAACAGGTCGCCTTCGTACAGGCTGTCGATCAGGTGGCAGATGACTTCGGTGTCGGTCTGGCTCTAGAAGATGTAGCCGCGGCCCTGCAGCGACGAGCGCAGCTCGTTGTGGTTTTCGATGATGCCGTTGTGCACGAGCGCGATGCGCCCGGCGCGCTTGCTCGCGCCCTCGCCCGGGCCGTGGCTGAAATGCGGATGCGCGTTGTGCACCGCCGGCGCGCCGTGCGTGGCCCAGCGCGTGTGCGCGATGCCCGTCATACCTTCGATGTGTTCGTCCTCGACCTGCTTGAGCAGCGTCGCGACGCGATCGGTGCTGCGCGCGCGCTTCAGCCCCTTCGCGTACACGGCCACGCCGCACGAGTCATAGCCCCGGTACTCGAGCCGTTGCAGGCCTTGCACGAGGACGGGGACGATGTTGCGCGTGGAGACGGCGCCGACGATGCCACACATGGGAGGACTCCTGGGTTCGCTGCGGTCGGGGCAATGTAGGGGGGCGAGCGAGAAATATGGACTCTATTTTCCGCTATTTCAGAAATCCAATTTCACTTCCCCATTGATTTGGAATATTGTTCCGAATACTATGTATAAATGGAACAAATGGACACCATCGATCTGGCTCTTTTGGACCAGCTCCAGCAGGACTCGTCGCTGACGAACCAGGAGCTCGCGGCCAAGGTGCACATTTCGCCGCCCACTTGCCTCAGGCGCGTGAAGCGCCTGCGCGATGACGGCCTCATCGCGCGCGAGATCGCGATCCTCGATCCGGACAAGCTCGCACCGGTGCTCGGTCACGGGCTGCAAGCGGTCGTGGAGATCACGCTCGAGCGCCAGGGCGACGAGGAGCAGGAGGCATTCGAAGCGCGCGTCGTGAAGGACGCGGCCGTGCAGCAGTGCTACCGCGTGTCGCCCGGGCCGGACTTCGTGCTCGTCGTGCACACGCGCGACATGCCCGACTACCTGCAGCTCGCGCAGCGCCTGTTCACGAGCGACGCGAACGTGCGCAACGTGAAGGCGTTCTTTTCGGTCAAGCGCGCGAAGTTCGAGCCGCGCATCGCGATGCCGCGGCCCGCGCGCTGATCACTTCTTTTCTTTTTTCGGCCGCTGCCAGTTGGCG
>DATBPW010000066.1:0-4530 GCA_036561125.1 Ramlibacter sp.
CAACACCGCGCACCCGACGTTCACGCACGTCTTCATGCCCTACAAGTTCACCGACGACGAGGCGGCGCAGGCATCGATCAAGAGCTTCAACGCGCAGCTGTTCAAGTCGCATCTCGGCGAGATCGAGCGCATGGCGCAGGCAATGAGTGCCGCAGGGCGTGCCTTCCTGTTCGGCGACAGCTATGGCCCGGCCGACGCCTATGCGCTCACGTTGCTGCGCTGGGGCGGTTTCGCAGGCCACGACCCGCAGCAGTTCCCGGCGCTGTGGGCGCATGTGCGGAAGATTGCGCAGTTGCCCGCGGTGGCGCGTGCGATCGAGCGCGAGCGGCTGCAGCTGAACGTCTACAAGGCGGCCTGAGCCTGCCGCGGCGCGGCGGGCGCGCCGCGCCGCTCGCGAAGCAGGAAGCGCACCGTCACCCGTGTTCCCGGCGGCGCGTGCCCGGGCCGCGCGTCCTCGATCGTGACCTCGGCGTTGTGCTGGCGTGCGATCTCGCGCACGATCGGCAAGCCCAGGCCCGAGCCGTCGACGTTCGTGCCCAACGCGCGGTAGAACGGCTGGAACACCAGTTCGCGCTCCGCCGCGGGAATGCCCGGGCCGGAGTCCTCCACTTGCAACACGAGCGCGTGCCCGTACGGGTCGGCGAGCACACGCGCCGTGATCACGCCGGGGCTCTCTTCGCTGGACGGCGTGTAGCTGATCGCGTTGTCCAGCAGGTTGCGCACCAGCTCGTTGAGCAGCGTCGGGTTGCCCGCGAGCTGCACGCCGGGCGCGCCGGGATCGGGGCCGTCGTAGCCGAGGTCGAAGCGCTGGCCGGTCGTGCGCGGCAGCGAGTCCTGCACCGCGTCCATCACGATGCGCGCCAGGTCGCAGGGCACGAGCGCGAGCGTCTGCCCGCCGCCTTCGGCGCGCGCCAGCGCGAGCAGCTGGTTGACGGTGTGCGTCGCGCGCATCGACGAGCGGCCGATCTGCTTGAGCGATTGTTTCAGCTCGTGTTCGTTGAATGCCTCGCGCTGCGCGAGGTCGGCCTGCATGCGCAGTCCCGCCAGCGGCGTCTTCAGCTGGTGCGCCGCGTCGGCGAGGAAGCGCTTTTGCGTCGCGATGGAGTCCTTCAGGCGCCTGAGCAGGTCGTTGACCGACTGCACGAGCGGCGCGACTTCCAGCGGCACCGCCTTGTCGTCCAGCGGCGAGAGATCGTCGGGCTTGCGCGCGCGGATGCGCTCCTCCAGCTCCGACAGCGGCTTGATGCCGCGCACCAGCGCGAGCCACACCAGCAGCACGGCGAGCGGCAGGATCACGAACTGCGGCAGCATCACGCCCTTGATGATCTCGGTGGCGAGAACCGAGCGCTTCTCACGCGTCTCGGCGACCTGCACGAGGCATGGCACGCTGCCGGGCACGTCGAGCCGCACCCAGATGTAGGCCACGCGCACGTCGACGCCGCGCATCTCGTCGTTGCGCAGACGCACGTCGCCGATGGAAACCGCTTCGTCGTCCGGGGGACGCGGGAAATCGCGTTCGCCCGACAGGAACTCGCCGCGCGGCCCGCGCACCTGGTAGTACATCAGGTCGGAGTCGTCGGCGCGCAGCAGCTCGCGCGCGGGCTGGGGCAGGTTGAAGGCGGCGCGCTGGTTTTGCACCGTCACCAGCTGCGCCAGCGTCTGCGCGTTGTACTCGAGCGCCCGGTCGAACGGCTTGCCCGCAATGCTCTGCGCCACGAGCCATGTGAGCGCGAGGCTCACCGGCCACAGCAACAGCAGCGGCGTGAGCATCCAGTCGAGGATCTCGCCGAAGAGGGAGCGTTGCTCGCGCCGGAAGATCTTCATCGCGGCGGCCGGTGGCGGGCGCTCAGCCCGGGATCTTCTCGAGGCAGTAGCCGATGCCGCGCACGGTGGCGATGCGGATCGGGCCCTTCTCGATCTTCTTGCGCAGGCGATGGATGTAGACCTCGATCGCGTTGGTGCTGACCTCCTCGCCCCATTCGCACAGGCGCTCGACCAGCTGGTCCTTCGACACGAGGCGCCCGGCGCGCTGCAGCAGCACCTCGAGCAGCCCGAGCTCGCGCGCGGACAGCTCGATCATCTTGCCCTCGATCGTCGCGACGCGGCCGGCCTGGTCGTACACCAGCGGCCCGTGCTTGATCGTGTTGCTCGTCGAGCCCATGCCGCGGCGCGTGAGGGCGCGCACGCGCGCTTCGAGCTCCTGCAGCGAGAACGGCTTGGCCATGTAGTCGTCGGCGCCGTAATCGAGGCCCTTGACGCGTTCGTCCACGCCGTCGGCCGCCGTGAGGATCAACACCGGCATCGTCGAGCCGCGGCCGCGCAGCTTGCGCAGCACGTCGAGGCCGTGCATGCGGGGCAGGCCGAGGTCGAGGATCAGCAGGTCGAACTCGCTGTTGGCCATCAGGGCCGCGTCGGCTTCGGTGCCGCTCGCGACGTGATCGACGGCGGCGCCCGATGCGCGCAGCGACCGCAGCAGGCCGTCGGCCAGCACCTGGTCGTCCTCCGCAATCAGGATGCGCATCGGATGTCTCCTCGTGGTGAATTCATTTTAGGCGGCGCCTCGGGGGCTTCGCACCCCATTCGCCCGCGTACGCTTCGAGCCCGAGCAGGACCACGGTCGCCACGTCGTCGCCGACTTCCTGCCGGAACTCCGCTTCGGCCTGCGCCACCGCCTCCTTGAACGCCTTCAGCCACGCGTTGCCCGTCGGCGTGAAGCGCACGATCCGCCCGCGCGCATCTTTCGGGTCGGGCTCGCGCGTGACGAGGCCCCAGGCCTCCGCCTGGTCCACGAGGTCGCCCATCGCCTGCTTGGTCATGCCGGCGTCGTGCGCAAGGTCCGTGAGGCGCGAGCCTTCCAGTGCGACATGGCGCGTGATGTGTACGTGGGCGGCGTTGATCTGAGCCCGGGCCGCGAGGTTCGCGAGTGCCAGCGGCACGTCGACGTTGTGCGCCATGAGCTCGAGCACGCGCTCGTCGAAGCGGCGCGCGGCATGGCCGAGAAGGCGCCCGAGGTGGGTCAGTCGCCAGCGGTCGTCATCCATTCGATGGATCGTAAGGCAAACTGACAAAAAATCCTGTTTACCGAAAGGTACGCTGGCCGTTAGAGTGCTGGTCAGGCATCCAGCCTGTCGAAAAACCCAAGCTCAACCCACCCGGAGGAAACGACATGGACGCACAAGTCAAGGGCACCCGCATCGCGGCGGCCGACACCGAGAAGCAGAAGGCCCTGCAGGCCGCGCTCGCCCAGATCGACAAGCAGTTCGGCAAGGGCACGATCATGCGCCTGGGCGAAGGCGAGAAGCTCGAGGACATCCAGGTCGTGTCCACCGGCTCGCTCGGCTTGGACATCGCGCTGGGCGTCGGCGGCCTGCCGCGCGGCCGTGTGATCGAGATCTACGGACCGGAATCGTCGGGCAAGACCACGCTCACGCTGCAGGTCATCGCCGAAATGCAGAAGCAGGCCGGCCAATGCGCCTTCATCGACGCCGAGCACGCACTCGACGTGGGCTATGCGCAGAAGCTCGGCGTGAACCTGTCGGACCTGCTGATCTCGCAGCCCGACACCGGCGAGCAGGCGCTGGAAATCTGCGACAGCCTCGTACGTTCCGGCGCGGTGGACCTGATCGTCATCGACTCGGTCGCGGCGCTCGTGCCCAGGGCGGAAATCGAAGGCGAGATGGGCGATTCGCTGCCCGGCCTGCAGGCGCGCCTGATGTCGCAGGCGCTGCGCAAGCTCACGGCCACGATCAAGAAGACCAACTGCATGGTCATCTTCATCAACCAGATCCGAATGAAGATCGGCGTGATGTTCGGCTCGCCCGAGACCACCACCGGCGGCAACGCGCTGAAGTTCTACGCCTCCGTGCGCCTGGACATCCGCCGCACCGGCACGATCAAGAAGGGCGAGGAGTCCATCGGCAACGAGACCAAGGTGAAGGTCGTCAAGAACAAGGTCGCGTCGCCGTTCAAGACCGCCGAGTTCGACATCATGTTCGGCGAAGGCATCTCGCGCGAAGGCGAGATCGTCGACATGGGCGTGACGGCGCGCATCATCGAGAAGTCGGGCGCCTGGTACGCATACAGCGGCGAGAAGATCGGCCAGGGCCGCGACAACGCGCGCGAGTTCCTGCGCGAGAACCCCCAGCTGGCGCGCGAGATCGAGAACAAGATCCGTGAGTCGCTCGCGATCGCGCTGCTGCCCACCGACGGCAGCGACGGCGAAGTGGAAGCCGCAGAGGAGTGATGCAGCGCGCGCGGCCGCAGCCCTCGCTGAAAGGCCGGGCGCTGCGGTACCTGTCGCAACGCGAGCATTCGCGCGCCGAGTTGCAGCGCAAGCTCGCGAAGCATGCGCAGGAAGACCCCGGCGAGGTGGCGCGCGTGCTCGACGAACTCGAGCAGCGCGGCTTCATCGATCACCGGCGTGTCGCCGACTCGGTCGTCCACCGCAAGGCCGGCCGGCATGGCACGCTGCGCATCGCGCAGGAGCTCAAGGCCAAGGGCCTCGAGGCGGGCCTGATCACCGCCGCTGTC
>DATBPW010000067.1:0-4178 GCA_036561125.1 Ramlibacter sp.
GCGCCGACATCGCGGCCGCGCGGTTGCGCGTCGAAGCCGCCGGCTACGCGGTGAAGAACGCGAAGGCGCAGTTCTATCCCAACGTGAACCTCGTCGCGTTCGCCGGCCTGTCGAGCATCGGCTTCGGTAAATTGATGTCGACCGGCAGCGAGCAGTGGGGCATCGGCCCGGCGGTGCGCCTGCCGATCTTCGAAGGCGGTCGGCTGCGCGCCAACCTGCGCGGCTCCGATGCCGACCTCGACGCCGCGATCGAAAGCTACAACGCCGCCGTGCTGGACGCGATCCGCGACACCGCGGACAGCATCGCATCGGCGCAGTCGATCGTGCGCCAGCAAAACGAACAGAAGCAGGCCGCGGCCGCCGCCGAAGCCGCATACGACTTTGCGGTGCAGCGCTACAAGGCGGGGCTCGGCACGTACCTGAACGTGCTGTCGGCCGAGACGGCGGTGCTCGCGCAGCGCCGCCTGGCCGTCGACCTGGCCGCGCGTGCGCTCGACACGCAGGTCGCCCTCATCCGCGCACTCGGCGGCGGCTATCGCGACGCGAGCCCCACCGTGGCCACGAACTTGTCGAAATAAGGAAGACGCACCATGGACGAGACGAACAACAACACGGACTATGAGCAGAAGTACGGTGTGCCGCCGCTGCAGCCGCGCGGCCGCTCCCGGCGCAAGACGGCGCTGGTC
This sequence comes from Ramlibacter sp., assembly GCA_036561125.1. Taxonomy (GTDB): domain Bacteria; phylum Pseudomonadota; class Gammaproteobacteria; order Burkholderiales; family Burkholderiaceae_C; genus Ramlibacter. Next base: position 687 of record DATBPW010000067.1, read on the forward strand.
ACGCTCGCGTCGGTCGTGGTCATCGCGGGCGTCGCGTGGGGCCTGTACGACTGGCTCGTGGCGAGCCACTACGAATCGACGGACAACGCCTACGTGCAGGGCAACGTCGTGCAGATCACGCCGCAGATCGCCGGCACGGTGCAGGCGATCTACGCCGACGACACCGACTTCGTGAAGGCCGGCCAGCCGCTGGTGCAGCTCGACCCGTCGGACGTGCGCGTCGCGCTCGACCAGGCCGAATCGAACCTCGCGCAGACCGTGCGCCAGGTGCGCACGCTGTATGCCAACAACGGATCGCTCGCCGCGCAGGTGGACCTGCGCCAGGCCGACGTCGCGAAGGCGCAGGACGACGTGGCTCGCGCCAATGACGACCTGAACCGCCGCATGCAGCTCGCGGGCAACGGCGCGGTGTCGAAGGAAGAACTCAATCACGCGCAGTCGGCGCTGGCCAATGCGAAGAGCCAGCTCGCCGCGGCGCAGGCCGGCGTGGTGGCCGCGCACGAACAGCTCGTGAGCAACCAGGCGCAGACCGAAGGCACGAGCGTCGAGGACCACCCGAGCGTACAGGCCGCGGCGTCGAAGGTGCGCGAGGCATGGCTGGCCGCGCAGCGCGCCGCGATCCTCGCGCCGGTGGACGGCTACGTCGCCAAGCGCACGGTGCAGGTCGGCCAGCGCATCGCGCCCGGCGCGCCGCTGATGTCGATCATCCCGCTGCAGCAGGTGTGGGTGGACGCGAACTTCAAGGAAAACCAGCTGCGCAACATCCGCATCGGCCAGCCGGTGACGCTCACTGCCGACGTCTACGGCAAGCACGTCGAATACCACGGCACGGTCGAAGGCCTCGGCGCGGGCACGGGCGCGGCGTTCGCGCTGCTGCCGGCGCAGAACGCCACCGGCAACTGGATCAAGGTGGTTCAGCGCGTGCCGGTGCGCGTCGCGCTGAACAAGGACGAGATCACGCAGCACCCGCTGCGCGTGGGACTGTCGATGGACGCCGAGGTGGACGTGCACAACCAGCAGGGCAAGTCGCTCGCCGATGCGAGGAGCCCGGCGGCCGTTGCGCAAACGCAGGTGTTCAGCTCGCTCGACAAGGGCGCCGACGCCGAAGTGCAGAAGGTGATCGCCGCGAACCTCGGCCGCAACGCGCAACCCAACTTCGCCCGCACGTCGCGCCTGCCCGCGGCGCCCGCGGTCGCCAAGGCTTCTTCGGCTTCGACCACGCGCTGACACCATGGCCACCGCGTCGCCGCAAGCCGCCTTCCCGCCGCTGGAAGGCAGCGTTCGCGTCTGGGGCACGATCGCCCTGTCGGCCGCCACGTTCATGAACGTGCTCGACACGTCGATCGCGAACGTGTCGCTGCCCGCCATCGCCGGTGATTTGGGCGTCAGCCCGAACCAGGGCACGTGGGTCATCACGAGCTTCGCGGTCGCCAACGCGATCTCGGTGCCGCTCACCGGCTGGCTCGCGCAGCGCATCGGGCAGGTCAAGCTGTTCGTCACGAGCGTGATCCTCTTCGTCATCGCGTCGTTCATGTGCGGCATGGCGCCGAACATGACCGTGCTGATCGCGTTTCGCGCGCTGCAGGGCTTCGTGGCCGGCCCGATGATCCCGCTGTCGCAGACGCTGCTGCTCGCGAGCTACCCGCGCGTGAAGGCGGGCATGGCGATGGCGATGTGGGCGATAACGACTCTGGTCGCCCCCGTCGTGGGCCCGCTGCTCGGCGGCTGGATCACCGACAACATCAGCTGGCCGTGGATCTTCTACATCAACATCCCGGTGGGCATCATCGCGGCCACCGCGTGCTGGGGCATTTACCACAAGCGCGAGAGCGCGACTCGCTCGACACCGATCGACAAGGTCGGGCTCGCGTTGCTCGTCACGTGGATCGGCGCGATGCAGGTCATGCTCGACCTCGGCAAGGAAAAGGACTGGTTCCATTCGCCGCTGATCGTCGGGCTCGCGATCACGGCAGTGGTGGGTTTCGCCTTCTTCCTGGTGTGGGAGCTCACCGACGAGCACCCGGTCGTCGAGCTGCGCCTGTTCGCACGGCGCAATTTCTGGACGGGCACGCTCGCGACCGCCGTTGCCTACGGCGTGTTCTTCGGCAGCGTCGTGTTGCTGCCGCTGTGGCTGCAGCAGTACATGGGCTACACGGCGACGGACGCCGGCATGATCATGGCGCCCGTCGGCATCACGGCGATGATCCTGTCGCCCATCGTCGGGGCCACGATCGCCAAGGTCGATGCGCGCAAGTACGTGACCTTCGGCTTCACGGTGTTCGCGCTGGTCATGTGGCTGCGCTCGCACTTCAACATCGAGGCCGACGTGCGCACGCTGATGATCCCGACCATCGTGCAGGGGATCGGGATGGCGTTCTTCTTCATCCCGCTGACGACGATCACCTTGTCGGGGCTGCCGCCCGACAAGGTCGCGGCCGCGTCGGGCCTGACGAACTTCGCGCGGATCACGGCCGGCGCGTTCGGCACCTCGATCTCGACCACGCTGTGGGAGAACCGCGCGGCGCTGCATCACGCGCAGCTCGCCGAGAGCGTCAACAACGGCAGCGCGGCTGCGCGACAGGCGATCGCGGGGCTGTCGTCATCGGGCTTCTCGATGGACCAGGTGCTCGGCATGATCAACCAGATCACGAACCAGCAAGCGTTCACGATGGCGGCCGACGACATCTTCTTCGCCTCCGCGGTGCTCTTCATCCTGCTGATCCCGATCGTGTGGCTCAGCCGTCCGCAGCGCGGCGGCGCGGGCGCCGGAGCCGCAGCCGGCGCGCATTGAGCCTGGTTCAGGGCGTGGGCGCGCGGGCCGCGCGCTCACCCCGCCACCACGCCAGCATCGCGACGAAATCGCCGCCGAACGACTTGTGCAGCAGCGCTTCGTAGCCCATCGAACAGGTCGATGCGGAGCCGAGGTCCATCACGCGCTGGTTCGCCGCGTCGCCGCACTGGAACAGCAGGCGCTTCAGGCACGCGTCGGACATCTGCTCCATGCGCGAGATCGCGGCCGTCCGGTCGGGCAGTGCGCCGCGCTCGTCGACGGGGACGCGGCACTGCCGGTCGGGCGCGTCGCTCGCGTGCGCGAGCCAGGCGCCGGTGCACAACGCGCCGGCGAGTGCCAGCTTCTTCCACGTGAATAGCGATCGCATGCGGACACTGTGAGCGCGCCTCGCCGCGCCACGCATCGGCGCGATTCAATGGCGCCTGTCAGATACGCAGCCGCTGCGCGTAGCCTGTCATCTCCAGGTAGCCGCTGCCCACTGCGCGGCCGTTGCTGTCCGCCAGGCGCGCCAGCCCTTCCCAGTAGATGCCCCCGGTCGATGCGCGGCTGTCCAGCTCCTGGTTGTCGAGCACGGCGCTCACGCGATAGAAGTCAGCCGGCGTTCGCACGATCCAGTCGACCGGGTAGCTCGCGCGCGACAGCGGGCTGGTCCAGTGCCGCTGCGCGCTGAACTGCGCCTCGCCCGGCGAGAAGATGTACGG
>DATBPW010000068.1:0-5728 GCA_036561125.1 Ramlibacter sp.
CGGACCTCAAGTGGTGAAGTGGCAGGTTGTCTTCGCAAGGCACGCGCTCAAGGACGCCAGGAAACTGGCCGCGGCTGGCCTGAAGGCCAACGCGCAACACTTGCTCGACGTCCTGGCCCGGGATCCTTTCCAGAATCCTCCACCCTACGAGAAACTCGTGGGCGACCTGGCGGGGACGTATTCGCGGCGCATCAACATCCAGCACCGGATCGTCTACGAAGTTTTCAGGAAGGAACGAACCGTCCGCGTGCTCAGGATGTGGACTCACTATGAGTGATGTGAGCGTCGTGTGCTGGCTCAAAGGTGACCTCCCCGGCTACATGTCCGCCCTGGAGCGCGGATGGTCCGCCGACAACCTGCGGCCTGCGGCTGCCGCGGAGGAACTCGCGCAGATCCGCAAGGACCCGGAGCAATTCGTCGCGTCGCTGGATCACCGCCAGGGCGGCGGCACGCCGGTCACGCTGCCGGACGGCAGCACGGTGCCGCAGCTTCCGGGCTTTCGCCGGTGGATGTGGGACGGCGAGTTCGCCGGCAGCATCGGCCTGCCCTACATCGAGCTCACGACCGATGCCGCGAACGTAGCGTCGCTGCGGGTCATCGCGAAGGCCGGTGGCGTGTTGCACGAGGAGTTCGTCAAGCCGGCCGCGTTGGGTGGCGCGAAGTCGTTGCGGTTTCGCGTGAACCTCGCGTGAGCATGTAAGGAGCGAGCAATGGCCTGGGGCATGTACGGCGCCTTCTTCTTCACCGTGGCATTGCTGGTGTTCACAGCATACTTCCTGCTGGGCGGGCTGCCGCTGCTCATACTCCAGCACGACGTGCCGCTCGACGCGAAGTTCGTGCGCGCCTTCTTCAACGTGTACTACCGGGCCGCGTTCTGGGCGGCCGTGGGCGCCGCGGCCAGCTACGCTGCCTGGGGCAAGTTCGCTTTTGCGATCGGCGCGGTGGCCATCGCTGCCGTCGTCACCCTCCTGCGCAAGCGCTTCCTGCTCGTGATGCAGGAGGCCGGCGCGCAGATCGCAGGCGGCGATGCCGCGCATATCCGCAACTTCCGACGCATGCACGGCGCGGCGTTGCTCATCAACGTCGCGTTGCTGGTGATCCTCGTCTCGGGCACTATCGCGTTGTCGCGCTCGCTTTGAGCGGCTCTTTCCCGTTTGCAGGAGGTCAATCATGCAATCCAGATCGGCATTGGCCCTCGTGGCCTCCATCGCCGCCCTCGCCGGCTGCGCCTCCACCGCGCCGCTGTCGTTCGTGGAAGGCGTGCCCTGGACGAAGACGGATTCCACGCTCTTCCCGGTGCGAGTGGTCTCCATCGACGGGCACATCGAGTTCAGCGCACCCGGCAAGGCCATCATGATCTCGCCGGGCCTGCGCTCGCTCGTGCTCGAAGCCGCGCCGGACGAGGGAGCCGGCCGGCATATCCAGAAGACGTACGCATTGCCGGTGCAGCCCTGCACGCACTACTACCTCGGCGCGAAGAGAACCTCCGCCCTCGTCTCGGACTGGACGCTGGTCGTCGATGCGAAAGAGCCGGTCGCGGGCTGCGACCCGAAGGAAGAACTCAGGAAGGCAGGCAACATCGATTGAAGCAAGCAGGAGTGACAGACCTTTTGGACGCCGCGCGATCCCAACTCGCCCCCACCGGCAAATTGCGCGCCGGCATGAACCTCGGCAACGCGCTGTTCACGCAGAAGGACGCGGCCAGCGGCGAGCTCAAGGGCGTCAGCGTCGACCTGATGCGCGAACTGGCGGCGCGGCTGCAAGTGCCCGTGGAGTTCGTCATGTATGCAACGCCCGGCCAGGTGGCCGACGCGGCCGGCACGAACGCATGGGACGCCGCGATCCTGGCGATCGAGCCCGCCCGCGCCGAGCGCATCGCGTTCTCGCCGCCGATGACGGAGATCGAAGCCACTTACCTTGTTCCGCAGGGCTCCGCCCTGCGTTCGGTCGCGCAAGTCGACGCGACGGGCGTCCGCATCGCCGCGCCGGAGAAGGCCGGCTACGAGCTGTACCTCTCGCGCACCTTGCGCAATGCCACCCTCGTGCGCACGAAGCCGGGACCGGAGGCGATGGAGTTGTTCAACGCACGCAAGGTCGACGCGCTCGCGGGCCTGCGGCCGGCGCTGCTGGAATCGATGGGCCGCACGCCCGATGCGCGGCTGCTCGAAGGCAACTTCATGATCGTGAACCACGGCATGGCCACGCCGCGCGACCGTCAAGCGGCGGCGGCGTACCTGACGGCGTTCGTCGACGAGATGAAGGCCGGCGGCTTCATCGCGCGCTCGATCGAGCGCAACGGCGTCAAGGGCCTGGCGGCGGCGAAATAGGACGGCACGCGCTCACGCGCGACCGAGGGTCGGCATCACGACCATCGGCAGCATCGCCAGCAGGTTCCAGCCCGGGAAGTAAAAGGCCAGCGCGAATGCGGCGATGGCGCAGGCCGGCAGCCCGTAGGCGCGGACTTGCAGGCGGCGGTGCATGCCCTCGTCGATCGGCGCCACGTGCACGTGCGGCTGGTGCAGCAGTTCGCGCGTGCGCAATGCGCCGATCAGGGTGACGGCGACCATGTTCGTGGTGTAGAGCACCGCGCCCGCGGGCAGGTCGCCGTGCTCGCCGATCACCGACGTGGAGAACGGCATGAGGCTCACGCACGCGAGCTGCAGCAGCTCCAGCCGCACCATCGTGCGCGTGAGCGAGTGCACGAGGTGGTAGATGCGCACCTGCGACATCCACAGGATCGCCATCACCCAGAAGCTGAGCATCCACGTGAGCGCCTTGGGCAGCAGCGCGCGAAACGCATCGACCAGTTGCGCGTTCGTGTTCGCGTCGCCCAGCGGCGGCAGCTTCAGGTCCAGCACGAGCAGCGTGAGCGCGATGGCGTAGACGCCGTCGCTCAGCGCCTCCATGCGTTGCTTGCCGATGTCGCCCGCGTGCCGTGGTTCGGGCATGGGGCGCTAGATGTCCCGGTTCTTGCCGACTTTGCCGAAGGTGTCCTTGTCGTCGACCAGCGGGGCGGGCTTGGTGTAGCGGTGTTCGGCTTCCTTCTCGTAGATGCGCGCCGACTCGGGCAGGTGCTGCATCTGGCTGTCCAGGCCCATCATGGAGCTTTCCCATTCGCTCCAGTCTTCCTGCGAGTTGCCCTCGCCCATCACCTCGGGCAGGGGCGCCGGGCCGGTCTGCGCGCGGTGGTGGCCCGACGACGCAGACGTCTTCCGGCGCGCCGCTCGGGCGCGCGCGATCTCGCTCACAGGGGGCTCGCCCTTAGGCTTGAAGAGCCGCGACAACCACTCGAACATCCTCGCTCCTTCGGCGGCGATACTAACGCCCGGCCGCCGCTCCGTAACGAAGCTATAACCATTTTCTTCTGCATTCTGGCACGGGACAACCCGCCAGTTGCGGTAGCGCCACGGCGCTGCGCCACATAACATGGGCCGCTCGATGGAGACCGAACCATGAAACGCGTCACCGGCATCGGCGGCATTTTCTTCAAGGCACGCGACCCGAAGGCGCTGGGCGAGTGGTACCGCGTGCACCTCGGGATGGACGTGCAGGACTGGGGCGGCGTCGCGTTCCGCTGGGGCGACGACAACTCCGGCGGGCACGGCACGACGGCCTGGAGCCCCTTCGCCAACGACACCAGCTACTTCGGGCCGGGCGATGCGCGTTTCATGATCAACTACCGCGTCGAAGACCTGCACGCGCTCCTGGCCCTGCTGCGGCAGGAGGGCTGCGCGGTCGACGACAAGGTGGAGGAATCGGATTTCGGCAAGTTCGCCTGGGTGACCGACCCCGAGGGCAACCGCGTCGAGCTGTGGCAGCCGCCCGAAGGGCGTTGACTCGCAGGGCGGCCGGGTGCGATAAAGCGCGCCGGAGGGCCCTTCCATGAACAAGCAATTCTTCCTCGCCTGGCTGGCGGTCTTCGTCGTGTGGTTCGCCGGCAGCTTCGTCGTGCACGGCGTGCTGCTGCAGGCGGATTACACGCGGCTCGGCAACCTGTTCCGCTCGCCGCAGGACGCGCAGCCGCTCTTCCCGATCATGCTGCTCGCGCACGTGATCATGTCCGGCGCGCTGGTGTGGATCTACTCGCGCGGCGCGGAGGCGAAGCCGTGGGCCGCGCAGGGCGTGCGCTTCGGCATCGCCGTCGCGCTGCTCGTGACGGTGCCGACGTACATGATCTACTACGTCGTGCAGCCTATGCCCGGCGACGTCGTGGCCAGGCAGATCGCCTTCGACGGCATCCTGGACGTCGTCCTCGGGCTGGTCGTGGCGTTCATGGTTCGCGCGACTGAGCGAAAATCGCCGGCATGAACACCGCAGTCCTGGTCATCGACATGCAGCGCGCACTGTGCTCGGGCCCCGAAGCGGCCTGGGACATCGGCCGCGTCACCGAGAACGTGAACGACATCATCACGCGCGCGCGCACGCTGGGCGTTCCCGTCATCTTCATCCAGCACGAGGAAGACCACGGGCCGCTGAAGTACGGCACCGAGGGCTGGGAGATCGACGACAGCGTCGCCACCGACCCGTCGGACCTGCACCTGCAAAAGCGCACCTGCGATTCGTTCCTCGGCACACAGCTGCACCCGTTCCTCGAACGCCAGGGCGTGCGCCGTCTCATCATCTGCGGCCAGCAGACGGACTTCTGCATCGACACCACCGTGCGCCGCGCGCTCGGCCTGGGCTACGAGGTGACTCTGGTCGCCGACGCGCATTCCACCATCGACAACGGCATCCTCACGGCGCCGGTCATCATCCAGCACCACAACCAGGTGCTCGGCTCGCTGCAGAACTTCGGGCCGCGCATCGAAGTCGTGCCGACCGCCAGCGTGTACATGCCATGAGCCGTGTCCGTGTCGCCTCCTTCGCCGTCTCGCTCGACGGCTTCGGCGCCGGTCCGCACCAGGACCTGCAGAACCCGCTGGGCGTGCGCGGGCCCGAGATCTTCGAGTGGTTCTTCCCCACGCGCTGCTTCCGCAAGATGCACACGACGGACGGCAGCGGCGAGACGGGCGTCGACAACCAGATGGCCGAGAAGAGCTTCGAGAACGTGGGTGCGTGGATCCTCGGGCGCAACATGTTCGGCCCGGTGCGCGGCCCGTGGCCCGATGAGAGCTGGAAAGGCTGGTGGGGCGACGAGCCGCCGTACCACGTGCCCGCGTTCGTGCTCACGCATCACGCGCGCGCGCCGCTCGTGATGAAGGGCGGCACCACGTTCCACTTCGTCACGGGCGGCATCGAGGAAGCGCTGGCCCAGGCGAAGGACAGCGCGAACGGCAAGGACGTGCGCATCGGCGGCGGCGTCTCGACGGTGCGCCAGTTCCTGCAGGCGCGGCTCGTCGACGAGATGCACCTCGCGCTGCGGCCGGTGCTGATGGGCGAAGGCGAGAACCTGTTCGCGGGGCTCGACCTGCACGCGCTCGGCTACGAGGCGGTGGAGGCGATCGCGGGTGAGCGGGCGACGCACATGATCGTGCGCAAGAAGTGATGTCATCCCGGCGCAGGCCGGGGTGACGTGCTTTACAGCTTTTGCGCCTGCATGAACCGGTCGAAGCTCATCTCCGTGAAGCGGAACCACAGGTTCTCGTCGGCGCGGAACTTCACCATGTCGTCGTAGACCTTCTTGAAGTTCGCGTTCTTCGCCGACGTTTCCGCGTAGATCTCGTTGGAGGCCTTGTACGCCTCGGTCATCATGTCCGCAGGGAAAGGCCGCAGCTTCGCGCCGCCGGCG